>JALEJQ010000035.1 GCA_022769565.1 Oscillospiraceae bacterium | reverse complement strand
AAATCGAACTTACTTGAGTTCAGCAAAGTACTTGATCGTTCTTACCATCTGAGATGTGTAAGAGTTCTCGTTGTCGTACCAGGAAACAACCTGTACTTCGTAGAGGTCGTCAGCGATCTTAGCTACCATTGTCTGTGTAGCGTCGAAGAGGGAACCGTATCTCATACCGATAACGTCGGAAGAAACGATCTGATCTTCATTGTAGCCGAAGGACTCGGAAGCAGCAGCCTTCATAGCAGCGTTGATGCCTTCCTTGGTTACGTCAGCACCCTTAACAACAGCTGTAAGGATAGTTGTGGAGCCTGTTGTTACAGGAACACGCTGTGCGGAACCGATGAGCTTGCCGTTGAGCTCGGGGATAACAAGACCGATAGCCTTTGCAGCACCTGTGGAGTTAGGAACGATGTTTGCAGCACCTGCTCTTGCTCTTCTGAGGTCGCCCTTTCTGTGAGGACCGTCGAGGATCATCTGGTCGCCTGTGTAAGCGTGGATAGTGCTCATGATACCGCTCTGGATAGGAGCGTAGTCGTTAAGAGCCTTAGCCATAGGAGCGAGGCAGTTTGTTGTGCAGGAAGCAGCGGAGATGATCTTGTCATCAGCTGTAAGGGTCTTTTCATTTACGGAGTAAACGATTGTCTTAAGGTCATTGCCTGCAGGAGCGGAGATAACAACCTTCTTAGCGCCTGCGTCAATGTGAGCCTGAGACTTGTCCTTGGAGCAGTAGAAGCCTGTGCACTCGAGAACAACGTCAACGCCGATCTCGCCCCAAGGAAGATCCTTAGCGTCCTTTTCAGCGTAGATCTTGAGGGTCTTGCCGTCAACTGTGAGTGTGCCTGCTTCATCATCAGCGGAAACAGTGTGCTTGTTTTCACCGATCTTGCCGCAGTAGCCGCCCTGAGCGGTATCATACTTGAGAAGCTGAGCGAGCATGGAAGGCTTTGTGAGGTCGTTGATAGCAACTACATCGTAGCCCTCTGCGCCGAACATCTGTCTGAATGCGAGACGGCCGATACGTCCGAAACCATTGATTGCAACTTTAACTGACATAATAAATTTTCCTCCTAAAAAGAAATTTTAAAATCTTGGCGGCGGTTTTGCGTTTCCGCTGCCGCATAATATTATTTTACTCTATTTTTTTGATTTTGGCAATACCTTTTGATAAAAAAATAACATTTATTGCAGAAGATTTTTCATTTACAAAAGCATTATGCCCGTAAAAATGACAGAAATGTGATAAAATGCGGAAAAATCATAATATTTTTTAAAATCTGTGGCAAAATTACAAAAAGTATGGTATAATGTTCTCCGACAAAAACATACGGGGGAGATTTTGTGGACAACAGCTTGTTTTCCTTGCTGTGCGGCATTTACGGACGCTCGGAGCTGCCGTCAGCCGTTGCACAGGGAGAAAAAATATACAAAAACGAGGGCTTTGAGAAGCTGCTTTCGTCCTTCGGAGAAGAGGACAGACGGCGCTTTACCGAGGCTGTAACATCGTCGGAGGGCGCAGGCTGCGGCTTTTTCGGCGGCAGGGCATATTCCTTCAACGTTATAAAGGAGCAGGAGCTTTCCGTTATAGAAGTCACAGGCAGCAATACTATTGAAAAGACCTTGCAGATACCTGCGGTCCGTGAGTATCTTGAATATTTCTTTTCAAAGCTGCGCAGCTCCGTTGCCGAGGTATCTGTGGCGGCAGACGGGATATACGGTGCTCTTTCGGCAGGAGGGGCAAGTCCCGGACATGATGTTACCGATAAGCTCAACGCCATAGACGGCAGGCTTGCGGACATTATATCCTCTGTTATTGATCCGGAGCAGCTTTTGTATCTTACGGGAGAAACCGCCGAAGATCACACCGTCAGCCTTAAAGACGAGCTTACGGCAGCTGCGGAGGACTTAAAAAGCCTGTTTGGCGGACAAGCTGCGGTAAATACCGACCTTGAAGCAGGTATTTATGCAAGGCTAAACAGAAAGGCTTTCAGAACTATCATTGCCGACGCTGTTGCGGAGTGCCGCAGAGGGAATGTTCAGCTAAAGTGTATCAATATTGATTTGCACAGGCTTGAAGACGGAAGTGCGGAGGCGGTGCTGACTGCGGAGTATGCTTCGGGAACGTCCTGCGTAACGGGAACAGGCAGCTTCGGGGAGGGTGTTTTCTTCGATTATGTCACGGGAGCGTTCTGTAAGCGTTACGGCGGCAGCTTTACACGCAGCGAGCTTCCCTGCGGAAAAAGATTCGTTCTTACATTTCCTGCAATAAACCTTCCCCATGCTGCGTTTTCTTCAAACACACGCTTCGGGGGCGGTTCGGGACATTTTGACCCGATATGTCTGCGGCTCAGGGATATTTCGGGAGAAGTCCGTTACCGTTCCTACCTCGATTGTAATAAAAATTAACCGAATTGTAATTTGAATTGACGGCATATATGTGTTATCATTGAATTATGGAATCTATGAAAACAAGGAGAATATACAAAATGAAAAAATATAATTTAAAAAGGATCGCTGCCGCTGTTATGGCAGTATGCGCTGCTGCTGCAATGCTTACAGCCTGCGGAAAAAATAACGACGGTGATAAAAACAAGACGGAAACATCTTCGGAAACAACTGTACCTGTAGAGACCGAGACCGTTACTGTGCCTACAGCAGGTACAATGAGAGAGGTCGCCGAGGGTGATGTTTTTGCTATCAACAAATTTACCGTAGATACCCTTCCCGAGGGCTATGAGCTTGCTGTAAAGTCGCAGAAGAACGGCGCACAGTTTGTCCGTTACCTTATAGACGGCGGAAAGGCTCAGGTAAGCGTTGAAGCGGCAAACTACCGTGAGGATTTCCAGGACCTTGAGACCTTTGCCGATACTGCCTGCGCTTCTATGAAGATGAACAATATCTTCTATCGCTGCGACACGGATTTCTCCGAGCCTGAAAAGACTACCATAGCCGGCTTTGACGCGATAAAATACGATTACACCATTACCCAGAACGACTATGACACCGATGAAGAGGGCAACGTTTTAAAGGACGAGGATGGCAAGGACATTAAGATACCTGTTGCATGGTACAAGGGCAGAGCGTACTATTTTTACAGCGACAAGGATGTTTATTACGTTATCTTTGAAACTACCAAGGATAACTGGGACAGCAGCATAGACACCTTCGAGCAGTTCATTTCCGGCGCATATATCAACGAGAACGCCGAAAACGACCCGGAAGAAGCACCTGCATCGGAAGAGGCTTCCGTCACCTCCGCCGAATAAAAACTTTGCAAATTATGAAAAATCACAGTTGCAATTTTAAGGGAACTGTGTTATAATCTTATAAGCTGAATATAATAGTATAAAAGCATATCGGTCAGAGTAGCTTTTGTTCGGGAACACAGAGAACGTCGGGGCAGTGGAACGGCGGCGGAAGAACAGATGTGAAGTGCGGCCGCCGGCTCGGGCAGGGAACGTGTGCATTTGTGCATACCTGTATCTGTCTGCGTATTTCTGCGTTAAGGATAAAAAAGATGAACGGCTTTGTCCGTTTAATTGAAGTGGAACCGTGGTTTAACGCCGCCTTCAGGAACATAAAAAGTTTCCGAAGGCGGCTTTTGTTATTAGAGAACCCCATTATTGAAAAGGAGCTGTATGCGTTGTTCAGTTTTGAAAATATCAAAAAGCAGTTCAATGAAGAAATAGAATCGGTCAAGCAGAAAGACCCTGCGGCAAGAAGCACGCTGGAGATACTGCTGACCTATTCGGGACTTCATGCGGTGCTGATGTACCGTGTTGCTCATAAGTTTTACGAAAAAAAGATGTATGTAACGGCGAGGATAATATCCCAGTTTGCACGTTTTGTTACGGGCATTGAGATACACCCCGGCGCAAAGATAGGCAAGGGCTTCTTTATCGACCACGGCTCGGGCGTGGTTATCGGAGAAACTGCCGAAATAGGCGACAACTGCCTTGTTTATCAGGGCGTTACTCTGGGCGGTACGGGCAAGGACAAGGGAAAGCGTCACCCCACTCTCGGCAACAACGTTATGGTTGGCGCAGGAGCAAGAGTTCTCGGTCCCTTTAAGGTGGGCGACAACGCCAAGATAGCCGCAAACGCCGTTGTTCTTGAGGAAGTTCCCCCAAACTGCACGGCTGTGGGCGTTCCTGCAAGGATAGTGCGCAGGAACGGACAGAAGGTGTCTCCCTGCGACCTTGACCAGATACACATTCCCGACCCCGTTTCACAGGAGCTTTGCAGGCATCTTGCAAGGATAGAAAGTCTTGAAAAGAAAATGAATAAGCTGGAGATAAACGAGCTGGGGAAGAAGTATAACTCTTCCCGTCCTGCGCAGACAGGCAGCGGCGAACACGATTATGAATAATATTACCGAAAGGACTTTTACAAATGAAGATATATAATTCTCTCACAAGAAGCAAGGACGAATTCGTCCCCAACGAGCAGGGCAAGGTGTCAATGTACACCTGCGGACCTACGGTCTACCACTATGCCCATATAGGCAACCTGAGAAGCTACATTATGGAGGATGTTCTTGAAAAATACCTGCGTTTTTCGGGCTATGACGTAAAGCGTGTAATGAATATCACCGATGTGGGACACCTTACAAGCGACGGCGACACAGGCGATGATAAAATGCTCAAGGGTGCAAAAAGAGAGCACAAGACCGTTATGGAAATAGCAAAATTCTATACGGACGCATTCTTTGAGGACTGCCGAAAGCTGAATATAAAGCGCCCCGACGTTGTTGAGCCTGCAACGGGCTGCATTGACGAGTTTATAAAGGTTATTTCCTCACTTATCGAAAAGGGCTACGCTTACGAGGCAGGGGGAAATATCTATTTTGACACTTCAAAGCTGAATCAGTATTACGTTTTCAACGATTTCAAGGAAGAGGACCTTGCTGTGGGCGTTCGTGAGGGCGTTGAGGAGGATTCCAACAAGCGGAACAAGGCAGATTTCGTGCTTTGGTTCACAAAATCCAAATTTGAGGATCAGGAATTGAAGTGGGACAGTCCCTGGGGTGTAGGCTACCCCGGCTGGCACATTGAATGTTCCTGCATAAGCATGAAGCATCTGGGCGAGCAGCTTGATATACACTGCGGCGGCATAGACAACGCATTTCCTCACCATACCAACGAAATTGCACAGAGCGAGGCTTATCTCGGACATAAATGGTGCAATTACTGGTTCCACGTTCACCACCTTAATACAAACAGCGGCAAGATGAGCAAGTCAAGCGGTGAGTTCCTTACGGTGTCGCTTCTTGAAGAAAAGGGTTACGACCCCCTTGTTTACCGTTTCTTCTGTCTGCTTTCACATTACCGCAAGTCGCTGGTGTTCTCCTATGAGAATCTTGACAATGCGGCTGTTTCCTACAATAAGCTGACAGCAAAGATAGCTGCGGTTTTAAAGGATGCCTCGGGAGAGGTGGACAAAGAAGCCTATGACAGGCTTATGAAGGGCTTTACGGACGCTCTTGACAACGACATCAACACTGCACAGGCAATAACCTCTCTTTACGATGTTTTAAGAGACGGAACAAACGGTGCCACCAAAATTGCCCTTATAAAAGAGTTTGACAAGGTGCTTTCTCTGGGACTTGTTGAAGCGGCTGAGAAGATCAACGCAGCACCGGAAACGGAAGAACTGCCTGCAGAGGTGCTGGAGCTTGCGGAACAGCGCAAGGCGGCAAGAAAAGAGAAGAATTTTGCCCTTGCAGACGAACTGAGGGATAAAATAACCGCCCTGGGATATGTCGTAGAGGAAACAAGACAGGGTACAAGGATAACGAAGAAATAAAAAACAGGGGCTGTTGCACGTTAATTAAAAAATTATAAAATTGCGGGCGGATAATATCCGCCCCTACATAAAACTGCGTATTTTAGCGCATTTATCTTGTAGGGGCGGCTATCAGCCGCCCGTTTTTGTTATAAATTTATTAACGTGCAACAGCCCCATTTTTGCTGTTCTTAATTATCTTCTTCGTCTACGGCATAAATTCCGTCAATTCCGCTGCTGTCAAAGCCTTTCATTCCTCCTACGGCTGCGGCGATGTCATAAAGCTCCTCCGAATCTTCATTTACGCACAGGATATTGTATGCTATCCTGTAGCAGTAGCCGCCATAGGCTTCGGAAGCAGCTTTGACCGCTGTTTCCGCTCTTTCCCAGAAAAGCTGAATTATTGCTGCGTCTGTCATAGGTGCAGACCCCTTTCTTTTTTCCTTTCAATTATATAGACGACAAAAAATCGGAAAAGTTGAATCATTTTTACGGCACAAGGCTTTTTAAGGTCATTATCCGTCCCTTCTGTGAATAAGAATAGTATAAAAGAATTACGGAGGGATAGTAAATGAACCAAAAAAATTCTGTTGATGAAATGGCGAAAAAATATAAAGAAGAAATGATGCGTCTTTACAGCAAGTCTTCCTCTAAGGCTGCTCCGCCTGCGCAGAATACGGAAAGATCTGCCGCAAAGGAAAACAAGCCGCCCAAAGCTCAGATGCAGATGCCCGAAGTGCATACGCCGCCACGGGTCCTTGCTCCCGAAAAGAAGTCGGAACAGCCTGTTATGGAGGCTGCGCCGAGGATAGTTCCCCGTGCTGCGGAGGAGTCACGGTTCCCAACGCCCGAGGAGATACTTGCCGCAGAAGCCTCAAAGCCCGTCAAAACGGAAACGGCCGAATTTTCGGACAGCAGGATACAGGGCGAAGAGGTGCATATGCAGGGTAACTACGACTTTACCCCTTATAACGATACAAGCGATGACGAGCTTGAACCACTTTACAACGGAAACAGCGAGGGCAATGCACCCGTTGATGAAATGACCGGTACAGGCTACATTACCGCCGAGGTGACGACAGGTGACGGCGCTGTTCCCGTGGAAAATGCGGTGGTGCTTATTACACGTAAGGAGGGTGATAAAAACGTGCTTGTGCGTATGCTTGTGACGGACGAGAGCGGAAGCACCGAAACGGTAGCGCTTCCTGCCCCCGACATACGCTATTCCGAAGCGCCGGAACCCTTGGAGAAGCCTTATGCGGATTACACTCTGAGTGCTTATGCAAAAGGCTTTTACCCGGTACCCGAAATGACCGTACCCGTTTTTTCAACGGTAAAATCCATTCAGCCCATAGCCCTTATACCTCTTCCAAGATTCAGTCCGCAGAACAACACGCCCCGTTCTTCAAGAGCAGGTTCATGAAAGAGGTGATGTAAATGCCGACGGCTGAACCCTTTATCCCCGAAACGGTGACGGTGCATCTTGGCAGACCCAACGACCCCACCGCAGAAAATGTGACCGTAAGCTTTCCCGAATATATAAAGAACGTAGCTTCAAGCGAGCTTTACCCCACATGGCCGGAAAGTGCCCTGAGAGCCAATATTTACGCCATAATTTCCTTTACCCTTAACCGTATCTATACCGAATGGTACCGTTCACAGGGATATGATTTTGATATAACCAACTCTATCCAGTTTGACCAGTCCTTTGTAAAGGGCAGAGATATTTACGAACCAATAAGCCGCATCGTTGACGAGATATTCAACGAGTACATAAGCAGACGGGGCAGCGTTGAGCCGCTTTTTGCGGTGTACTGCGACGGCAGGGAGGCGACCTGCGATGGTCTGACCCAATGGGGAACGGTGGACCTTGCCCGTCAGGGTTACGGTCCCTATGATATGCTTACATATTTTTACGGAGATGATATTGATATTGTGACAGATGCAAATATACAGCCAAATGTGCCGACTTATCCCGGAACGCCCCTTCAGCTTGGCAGCGGCGGCAACGAGGTGGTGCGCATACAGACACAGCTTAACCGTATTTCAAACAACTATCCTGCAATACCGAAAATACCTGCTTCGGGAGCGGCGTTTGATATTGCTACGGAAAATGCGGTGAGGAAATTTCAGGAGATATTCAATCTGCAGCAAACGGGTATCGTTGACAAGGCAACGTGGTACAAGATAAATTACATTTTTGACAGCGTGAAAAGGCTTGCCCAGCTTAATTCCGAGGGGCTTACCCTTGAAGAGGTCACAGGACCCTTCCCCACGGAGCTTGCCCCCGGTGACGAGGGTGCGGCTGTGCGTAATTTACAGTATTACCTTTCCGTTGTGGGAGCGTATTACAACTCCGTGCTGCCTATTGAAATAACAGGCGTTTACGACCAGCAGACGGAAAACTCGGTGCGCTCTTTTCAGCAGGTGTTCGGACTTCCCCAGACGGGCGTAATGGACAGAACAACGTGGAACGACCTTTACAACGCATACCTTGGCATTGTGGAGAATGTGCCTATCAGCCTTGAGAGTGAAAACGCCGTGCTTTTCCCCGGAGTTTTCCTTACCGAGGGAATGACCAATGAGTATATCAGGGTGCTTCAGGAGTACCTTACCTATATTCACCAGTCTTACCCCAATATTCCCGAAGTAAGCGCAACGGGATATTTCGGTCCCGTTACCAAAAGTGCCGTGACAGCCTTTCAGCGGCAGTTCGGACTTAATCCTACGGGCAACGTTGGTGCTGACACATGGAACAGCATCTCCAACGTTTACAATGAACTGAAAACAGGTCAGGCAAAACGCCCGGGTCAGGCGCCGGGATATACTATTTCTTGATTACAAAACGTATAAATGCTGATATTTTTTACCGGAGGTAAGGAACAAATGCCGATTTCAGATGAACAGAAAAAAATGAATATAAATGAAGCGCAGGAGTATCTGCATATAGTTTCAAAATTTAACCCGAGAATACCGTCCGTTATACCCGGCGGCACCTACAACGCCGAGACCAAGGAAGCGGTAAAAGCGTTCCAGAACGAATACGGACTTCCGCCAACTGGGGAAATAGACAACGCTACATGGGAGGCGCTTTACAATGCCTATAAGGAAGCACTGAAATATTTTGCCGAGCTGGAGAGGATACGTCCCCTGCCCTTTGAGGGTATTCCTATAAGACCGGGCAGCGCAGGGTACGCCGTTTATATTATACAGGCAATGCTCAATACCATAGCCCAGTTTTACGACAATATGGAGGGCGCTCCCATAAACGGCATATTTGATAAGGCGACCTCCGATTCGGTAAAATTCGTACAGATGGTGAACGGGCAGGAGCCTACGGGGGTAATTGATGAAAGCACATGGAATAACCTTGCAAAGCTGTATAATTACCATGCCGCAATAGACGAGGGCGACAAAATGCCGCTTCAAAGGGAAAGTGACGAAGAAAACGCCGAATGTCGGGATTGCGTGGGATAAAGGATTTTTGCAAATTAGCAGACCCGACAGCGAAGCGATAATGGGATTCCAAAGGGACGAGTCCCTTTGGCGAGGATTTTGTAAGTCAATTTTATTGACTTTGGCGAGTAGCCCTTAAATCGCTCTCCGCAGAGAGCGAAACACCCCTAAAGTAAGGCATAAAGTAAAGTAACAGCAAAAACGACAAAGCAGCAGCTAACAAGGCGCAATTCACACCGAAAAACGGAAAGAGCAATGCTTATGTTCCCAACATAAGCGGCGGAACTGTTCAATGTGAATTGCGCCTATTTCTATCCCGTATAAACAAACTATCCCTCGCATAAAATATACTGAGCGGAGCGAAGTGTATTTTATGCGACACAGCAAACTTGGGTGCTGTTTTCTCAACGAACTTCCCTCGCAGAAAAATGCAAGGAGCGCAGCGACGAGCATTTTTCTGAGACCAAGCAAGCTATAGAGCCGTTACCCCAACAAAGCCTGTTGAACCACATCAAAATTGCTGACCCACGGGCGCACAATGTGCGCCCCTACAATAAAAACATTTGCAAATAAATGCACATCCGGCATAAAAACAAGGCTGCTACAGCTTCAAAAACGGCGTAGCAGCCTTGTTGTTTATCTTTTATTGCAAATCATGCCGTAAAGCCTTACTTGAGCTTCCAGATGTCTCTTGCATAATCCTCAACAGCTCTGTCGGCGGAGAAGATTCCTGCGCCTGCGATATTGTGGAGAGACATTCTGTTCCACTTTTCCTTGTCCTTGTAGCACTCGGAAACATACTGCTGTGCGGACTGGTAAGCGTCGAAATCGGCAAGTACCATATAAGGATCCTTGAACTTGAGGGAGTTTGCAACTTCCTCGAACTGGCAGCCGTTGATGCCTGTGTACATCTTGTTGATGGCTCTTGCAATAACGTCGTTGTTTCTTACATAATCTTCGGGGTGGTAGCCCTGAGCCTGCTTTGCAAGCACTTCTTCCGCATTCATACCGAAGATGAAGATGTTGTCAATGCCGACCTGATCCTTGATCTCGATGTTTGCACCGTCAAGAGTACCGAGGGTAAGAGCGCCGTTGAGCATCAGCTTCATATTGCCCGTACCGGAAGCCTCCTTACCTGCAAGAGAGATCTGCTCGGACACTTCCGCAGCAGGCATAAGCAGCTCGGAAAGGCTTACGCAGTAGTTTTCAAGGAAGTATACCTGCAGCTTCTTGTTTACGGCAGGATTCTTTCTGATCTCTTCGCCCAAAGCCCAGATCATCTTGATTATCTGCTTTGCAAGATAGTATCCGGGAGCAGCCTTTGCAGCGAAAATGTATGTCTTGGGAACGAAATCAGCGTTGGGATTGTCAAGGAGATACTGGTATTCTGCAAGAATGTTGAGAGCGTTAAGGTGCTGTCTCTTGTATTCGTGGAGACGCTTTACCTGAACGTCAAAAATACCGTCCATATTAAGGGCAATGCCGTAGTTGGACTTGACATACTTTGCAAAACGCTTCTTGTTTTCCAGCTTTATCTTGCCAAGGCGTTCAAGTACCTTTTGGTCGTTCTCAAACTTGTTGAAGTTGGAAAGCTCTGCGGCGTTCTTCTTGAAGCCGTCGCCGATAGTGTCTTCGAGGAGGCTTGTAAGTCCGGGGTTGGACTGGAGGAGCCATCTTCTGTAAGCGATACCGTTGGTAACGTTCTTGAACTTGTAAGGTGTATCGGCATATTCGTTCTTGAAAACGTCCTGCTTGATAATATCGGAGTGGAGTTTTGAAACGCCGTTTACGCTGTGTGAAGCGCATACGCAGAGGAGAGCCATATGGATCTGGTTGTTCTGGATTATGGACATTCTTGTGACCTTGTTGCTGTCGTTAAAGCGTTCCATAAGGTCTGCGCAGTAACGGTTGTTTATCTCAACGATAATGGAGAAGATACGGGGAATGATCTGCTTAACAAGGTTCATATCCCACTTTTCAAGAGCTTCTGCAAGAACGGTGTGGTTGGTGTATGCAAAGGTATTGGTAACGATGTGCCAAGCCTTAGCCCATGAATAGCCGCAGTCGTCAAGCAGTATTCTCATAAGCTCGGGGATAGCAAGTGTGGGGTGGGTGTCGTTGATATGGATAGCAACCTTTTCGTGGAGGTTGTCAAGAGTGCCGTAAATGCTCATATGGCGGTCAACGATGTCGCCGATAGAAGCTGCACACATAAAATACTGCTGTCTGAGACGGAGAGATTTGCCCTCAAGGTGGTTGTCGTTAGGATAAAGCACCTTTGAGATAGCCTGTGCAACGGTGTTCTGGGAAAGGGACTTTGCATAATCGCCCTGGTTGAACATCTGCATATCAAAGGAAGGTGCCTTTGCCTGCCACAGACGGAGAACGGAAACGCCCTCGCTGTCGTAGCCGGGAACATACATATCGTAGGGAACAGCATAAACGGTGCTGTAGTTGTTGTAGGAGATATGGTGGTACTTATCATCCCAATGTTCGGTGACTTCGCCGTCAAAGTGAACCTCAATGGTCTTGTCCTTTTTGGGAACGAGCCAGGTCTCACCGCCGGGCAGCCAGTTATCGGGAAGCTCGGTCTGCCAGCCGTCCTCTATCTTCTGCTTGAAGATACCATACTCATAGCAGATAGAGTAGCCCATTGCAGGGTAGCCGTCTGTTGCAAGTCCGTCAAGGTAGCAGGCTGCAAGACGTCCGAGACCGCCGTTTCCGAGACCTGCATCGGGTTCGTAATCATAGATACGGTCAAGGTTAACATCCCACTTCTTGAATATCTCTTCAACCATATCGTTGATACGGAGGTTGAAAAGGCTTGTTTTAAGGGAGCGTCCCATAAGGAACTCCATAGAAAGGTAATAAACTTCCTTTCTTCCCTCGGAATGAACGGTGTTGCGGAACTTTCTGCGCTTTGCTCTGAGAAGCTCTACGACTACTGCAGAGAGAGCCTTGTAGATCTGATTATCCGAAGCGTCGATAGGGGTGACATTAAATTCTGTTTGGAGCTCTTCGCGAAGTCTTTCTTCAAAATCCTCTTTGCTGATAATTGGCTGCATGAAATACAATCCTTTCCATAATCTTATTGCCTTAAAACAGGGTATGGTAATATCTGTACTAATTATACACTATACGACTTCCATTTACAATTGTAATATTAAACAAATTTAATCGTTTTCGTACTGTGCATAATGTTTATTAGGAAGGGTTGCGGTAAATTTTTATTGCCACCGTTACAGTTTTGTATTATAATGGAATAAAATACACTGAGTAACAACGGGGGAACGTAAATTATGGGGAACAGCGGTGAAAAGCTCAGAAGCGCATACTGGGACAACATAAAAGGGCTGCTCATATTTCTTGTGGTCTTTGCCCACTGCCTTTACGGACTTAGGGATACGCCCGTTACCGGCAGCATAGTTGACGCAATATATATGTTCCATATGCCGGCATTTGTTTTTGTATCGGGATATTTCGGCAAGAGTGAGAATTCACGGAGCCTTAAGTCGGTTTCGGGACTTATATTCATATATTTTATCTTCAACAGCCTTATGGGGCTTGCTTACGGCTTCAATTCGCTGCTGGAGCCTGTGTATTCCTGCTGGTATATCCTTGCGCTGGCAGTGTGGAGAGTTACCGCTCCGTACCTTGCCAAATTCAGAGATATACAGCTTATACTTTTTGCAGTTTCCCTGTTTGCGGGCTTTTACGATTCGATCGACAATACCTTTGCCATAGCCAGAATAATCTCATTTTACCCCTTTTACATGGCAGGCTACCTGCTTACGGAGGAAAAGTCACAAAGCCTTATCTGCAAAAACAAGGCAAAACGGCTCCTTTGGGGTCTTGCGGCTCTTATAGGGGCGGCTGCTGCCGGCTTTGGGGCGTACAGCTTTTTTGATTATTCCGATTCGGCGCTTCTTATGTATAGCTATGAGCTGCCTATGGACGCATTCGGACGGATAGGGCTGTTTGTTACGGCTTTTCTTGCAATATATGCGCTGAGAGCTGTTTCTCCCGACAAAAAGCTGCCCTTTTTCACAATGACAGGCAGAAATTCTCTCGGCATATTCCTTCTTCACAGACCGATCACGCTGCTTTTCGGAGATATATTCGGAGAAAAGGAATGGGTAATTGCCGCCGCTTTTCTTTGCTCGGTAATTATATGCCTTGCTTTCGGAAACGATCTTGTGACAGGTCTGCTCAACGCTTATATCAAGGCAGGAGCGGAGCTGCTGACGGGTACTTCCGAAAAAAAGAAGGGCAGGGCGGATATATTGGCAAGAGTTACCGCAGCTGCGGTTGCGCTTTGCTTTGTGGGCAGCATAGTAATAAACGAATATGACGGCTTCAGCTTTGACACGGACATTGCGGAAGAAGCATCGGCTGCGGAAAGCGAAGATGTGTTTTATCCCGTTATGGATGATGAGGAAAAGGCGGAGTTTGACAGCGCTTTCCGTATTACCTTTGCAGGCGACCTTATCCTGCTTGAAGATCAGGTTAAAAGGGGATATAACGGTTCGGGATATGATTTTTCCGATGTGTTCGAGTATGCTGCACCACATATTTCCGCTTCCGACCTTGCAATAGGCGTGTTTGAAGGACCAATGGCAGGGGAGGAAGCAGGGTATTCCACAAGCAATTTTGACGACAGCAAGGAGCTTGCGCTGAATTATCCCGATGAATTTGCGGAAAATGTGAAAAATGCAGGCTTTGACCTTGTTACAACTGCAAACAATCATCTTCTTGACAAAGGCGACGCAGGAGCGTTCCGCACGCTTGACATTCTTGACAAAACAGGGCTTGAACACACAGGCTCCTACAGAAGCTATGAGGAAAAGGAAAGCTCCCGTGTGAAGATCGTTGAAAAGGACGGGATAAAATTTGCGGTGCTTGCCTATACCTACGGCAGCAACGGATATGCGCCCGAAGCCCTTGCGGACAGCTTTGTTACATCTATAATTTGCGGCACAGAGGGAGAGCTGTTTGAAAAGCTGAAAAGCGGCGTTCAAAGTGATTTTGAAGCAGCAAAGGCGTATTCGCCCGATCTTATCATAGTCCTGCCCCATATAGGCACTCAGTTTTCCAACGGCATTGACGAGGAACAGAAGGTGTGGTTTGAAATATTCAAGGAGTGCGGCGCTGACATTATCCTCGGTGACCACGCCCACGCCGCCGAGCCTGCTCTTATAGAAGAATACGGCGGAAAAAAGGTGTTTACCGCCTATTGCCCCGGCAATTTTGCCAATATTTACAGGGAGAAGCAGGGCGACGCAAGCGCACTTATCGACGTTTATATTGACAGGGAAACCAAGGAATTAATCGGCGGAGGCGTTGTTCCGCTTTATACCCAGTCGCCCATTGACGGCAATTACCGTGCCCTGCCCGTTTATGAGATACAGTATAACGAAGTTTTGAGAAAACAGCTCAGTACGGACGATTATGAACGTGCGGAGAACGCCCACAATGCAGTAATGAACGCCGTGCTTGGAGTTTGTCCCGATGTTTCAGGTATAACGGAAAGCTATCTTTTCAATGAAAACGGATTTGTCAGAACTAAAACTACAGGTCTTGAAATAACGGAAGAAATGGAGAACGGAGCGCTTCTGCCGAAGCTGAGAGCGGCGGAAACGGTGTGCTTTGTGGGGGACAGCATTACGGAGGGCACCAAAAACGGCGGCTGTCCCTGGTATGAACCTATAGAGGAGCATATTTCCGCAGAGGTGATGAACTTTTCAAAGGGCGGAGCAGCGGTGTCCTACCTTATTGAAAATGCAGGTGCGATACCGAAGGCGGAGCTTTACGTTATTGCTATAGGCACAAACGATGTGCGGTACCGTGACGAAACGCAGTGTGCAATGACCGCCGAAAGCTATGCGGACAGCATTTCAAGGCTGCGGCAGCTTATTGCGGAGAAAGCGCCCGAAGCGGAATTTGTGTTTATTGCGCCTTGGTATTCCATTGACGGCGACCCCTTCTGCCCTCTTTCTTTCGAGGACAAGACCACTCTTAACAATGAGTATTCTGCGGCGCTTGAAGCTCTTTGCGGCAGCAGCGGCGATACATTTATTGACCCAAACGGCTTTATTGCGGAGCGTATCGGACAAAAGCCCTGCGGTTACTATCTTATTGACCATATTCATCCCAATTCCGCACGGGGTGTAAGGCTCTATTCCGAAGCGGTGCTTAACGTGTAAATGAATAACTCCCCCCTTTTGTGCGGAAAAATTATGTCCTGCTGCTGATCATCGGGCAGGTCTTATCGGGTGACGTATCACCGTCCGAAGCCGCTCGGGAGCGCATTTTCTCGGGTCGGAAAGATAAATTTCGTGGTGAAGGCGACTTTCGGAGAAGTCCTGCTCATAGCCGTTTTCCGCAGCAAACCGTGTCAGCTTTTCAATGCTTGCAGGCTCGTCGTCAAAAGATCCTTTGTGCATTATCTGAACACACAGACCCTCGGTGAATTTCATAAGCCGTGCCTTTGATACGTCAAGGTGCGGCTTTTTCTTTGCAAGTGCGGCTTTTGCGGCTTCAAACACCCTCGGGGTCACAAATTCCGGCTGGCGTATCATTGAAGTCCAGATAAAGTCTGCTTTGCGTGAGTAGTCTATGCCGTAGGTGTTTTCCTGACGCCAAAGTCCTTCAAGGGGCGGTACTACATATTCAAAATACCCTTCCGGCTGTGTTCCGTTCAGCTTTGACATTTTTATGGTAAAGGACAAGCCGTAGAGCAGTTCCATTGCGGCTTTGTACTCCTCACAGGTGTTAGGGTCGCCTTTTCCGTCAACGGCTATGAATATCATTTCGGGAACGTCTGTGACAGAGGGCTTTGCGGAGGGCTGGTATAAGTCCTTGTACTCTTTTTTGAAGTCAAATTTGTCCATTACGCACCCTCCTTTGCCGAAAGCAGCTTTCTGTGTGTGCGGAGCTTCTTTAACGCCCAATCGTAGTGGCTTGCGGTAACGCTGATAAAATACGAGCCTAAGGTGCTGCCGCCAATCCACTTGTAAACGCCTTTTGTGAACAGTTCTTCATCGGAGAAGCTGTCAAGGAGTGCCATAACATCGCTGTGGGAGCCTTTCAGCATTTCGGTGACTGCATTCAGTTCGGTGCTTTGGTGCTTGTTCCAAAATTCAATATTCATATCGCCGTAGGTTTTCCAGCTGTACGGCTTGGGGATAAAGGGGCGCTCCTCTCCCTTTAAGTTTGCCTCTGTCCATTCAAGCAACAGCCTGTGCCATTCGTACAGGTGTGCAAGAACGTCACGGAGGTTTTTATCCCTTGCCCAATGCGCTTCTTTTTTGTTAAGTGACGAAAAATCAAAGGGTGTGTCAAGCTCCTTTTCCGTCATTGTTTCAATAAATGCAAAGAGCTTTTCATAGTTTGCATTTGCGGCTTCGGTAAGTTCTTTTTTTGTAACAGGTCTTGGCATAGTTATTTTCTCTCCTTATGATATGTCATATTTTCAAAGTCCCAATATTCCGTATAGGGTATGTCGTTTTCGTATATCCACGAATAAATAATACGGGGCGTTAACTCAAGGACACATTCCGACGGTTGTTCCGACCAACGTTCTGCCGCCGAGGGGAAATGCTTTCTCATAGCCGCCATAAAGGCTTCGTGCTGTAAGGGCTTTCCGATAATGCGGCACACCCCCTCTATAGAAAAGCTGCCCACGCACAGGGCGGCGCTTGGGTTTTCACGGAGCTGTCTGTTAAGGTAGTTTTCGTCCGTCTGGCAGTAGAATTTCCCATTTATTACAACAACGCTCATAGACCGTGATGTTACTCTGCCCTCCGAGCAGGTTGACAGGGTCATAACGCCGTGAGTGCCTATTTTCTCCCAAAGGGACGGCAGCTGCTCCGAAAATACGGCACTTCGGCGGCGGTATTCCTCTGCAAGAGAAGCAAGGCGCCCTATGCCGTCCTTATCCCACTCCGCAACCTTGCTTTTCAGCCATTCACAGGGGAATTCTCCGCAAAGTCCGCAGAATTTCACACCCTGTTTTTCGCAGCAGGAGAAAATTTCGCAGCCGTTGTCCCACATTTTTACGCATTTTCCGCCGGTTTTAATGCAGCCTGCACATTCGCCGCTTTGAAAATGTCCGCAGCCTTCGCAGTTTCCTCCGCAAGGGGGGATCTTGGCAAAATTTATGTCCATATGATTTGTCCTCCCGTGTTATTTGTAATAAGTATATCACGGCTAATGTGACAACTATATGGCGCATTAAAAACGGATCTCCCAAAAATTATCTGCGCTTTTCATTTCCGAAATTGCCCCGTAATGCCTTGGAATTTATTGGGTTCTCTTATGTTATATGTCATATTTATGGAATATTTTCTTTAAAAGCTCGGAAAATTCCTGCCTGTATTCCTCGGGGGAAAGTATCTCAGCCCTATCGCCGAATGTAAGTATATACTGAAAAAATGAAGGAACGTCCGACCATGTGAAGCGGAGCAGTATATTTCCGTCCTCATCATATTGGGGCAGCTCCGTGCCGAATTCGTCAATAATGCGCCATTTTACCGACCTGTCGAACCGCACTTCGGCTTCAATGCTGCCTTTTGTGTGGCGCAGCTTGTCGCAGGTGTATTGGGGAACGGTGCGCTCCCTGCATTTTTCGCCAGTGCATTGCAGCTTTGCAAGTCGTGTCAGCTTGAACATACGCCAGTCCTGCCGCTTTTCGCAGAAGCCCCACACATACCAGCTTGACCATTGGAAAACAAGGTGATAAGGCTCGATAGTGCGCCTGCTTTCGCTGTCGGGGGAGTAATAGGTGAAGGCTATCTTCTCCCGATTTTCAATTGCGGTGCGAATAAGTCCTATCTTGTCCGCAACCGCCGATTTATCCCATGCGGCAAGGTCGATAATAATGCTTTGTCCTGCGTTAAGGGGGGAATTATCCGCAGACAGCTTATCCATAAGCAGACGGTAACGGTTTGTTCCGCTTACGCTGTCAAGGCTTTGCAGACCGGCAAGAATGGCTTTCATATCCTCGGAGGAAAGAAGGGTGCGGTCCATTTTAAAGCCCTCCATTACAGATATTCCGCCGCCCTGACCCTTGTAGGAAACAACGGGTATGCCTGCTTTGTTTATGTCCTCAATATCTCTTACTATGGTGCGGCGTGACACCTCGAACCTTTCCGCAAGCTCCGAGGCAGTGACCCTGTCCTTTTGCAGAAGTATTGATAAAATTCCTATGAGCCTGTATATTTTCATAATTATAACTATTCCTTTCAAGGAAAAAATTAAAGTTTTATTGACGTATAAGACAAAATGTGATATAATTTCCCAAAAGAATGTTCAGGGGATGTGATCGGGTGAGCAATGCAACATTAAGCAAGATAATAAACAAAAACGAAGAAGACGCAAACCGCAGCGTGGCAAATGTTATGCTTATAACCTTTGCAATATTTTCGGTCGTTTTTATCCTGAATTTGGTGGGCGTTTTTACCATTTATATGCCTGCAATGACTATTGCCTATGTTATAAGCGCAGTTCTGCTGATAACGCCTAAGATACTGAACAAGATATTCGGCACATCGAAAAAATGGATGAAATATCTGTATGTCGTGTTTGCGGCGTTGTTTATCCTGATTGTTACAACTACCCTTACATATCACGTTGTTGTGATGTACGCATACCCTATAGCTATTGCAGGAATGTATTTTTCCAAGAAGCTGACAAGACTGTCCTCGTTGATAACAATAGTCGTTACCGTCTGCG
Organism: Oscillospiraceae bacterium; assembly: GCA_022769565.1. Taxonomy (GTDB): domain Bacteria; phylum Bacillota; class Clostridia; order Oscillospirales; family Ruminococcaceae; genus UMGS363. Next base: position 27,443 of record JALEJQ010000035.1, on the reverse strand, counting down.
GTCAGTTTGCCGGCTATTTCCTTAACTGGCGGCCGGACAAAAATTTCACCACAATGCACGGACTGGTGTTTTTCAGCATACTTCCGAGGCTTATGGTTCTTATAAGCTTTGCCGCTTTGCTGCAGCTTCTGACAGACAGAACTTCAAAGCTGCTGAGTGATAACGCCGATAATTATGAGCACCTTCTTATGCATAATCAGGATATGATATACGGCTTTGCCACCTTGGTCGAAAATCGTGACGAAAACACAGGAGGACACATCAGAAGAACAAGCATTTATGCGGAGCTGCTTGCCCGTGAGCTGCAGAAAACGGAGGAATATGCGGATAAGATAACGGACGAGTTTGTGGAGTGTCTTGCAATGGTTGCGCCGCTTCACGATATAGGGAAAATATCTATCCCCGACAGCATACTCTGCAAGCCGGGAAGGCTTACCGAAGAGGAGTTCGGCGTAATGAAAACTCATGCGGAAAAGGGCGGAGAGATAATTCGTGAGACCTTTTTCCATGTTTCCGACAAGGATTACAGGGCTATGGCGTATGACGTTGCACGCTTCCATCACGAAAAATGGAACGGAAAGGGCTATCCCGAGGGACGTTCCGGCAAGGATATTCCGCTTTCCGCAAGAATAATGTCGGTCGCCGATGTTTTTGATGCAGTTTCGGAGAAGCGCTGTTACCGTGAGGCAATGCCCCTTGAGGAGTGCTTCCGCATTATCGAGAACGGCAGAGGCGTTGATTTCGACCCTGTTATAGTTGATTCTTTCCTTGATATACGGGAAATGATAACCGAAGTACGAAGCAGTACGGCAGGAAAAGCTCTGCCCTTTGTTTCGCATTAAGATGAATTTTTTAGAGGTTCCCTTATAATAAAATGGGCGGCTGATAGCCGCCCCTATTTTTTAGATATATGGTTTTGTAGTGGCGGATATTATCCGCCCGAAATTTTATAGGAATGGTTTATTCAAACAAAGCCTTGAGGGAACGTGCCTGTTCGTCCAGCTTTCTTGCGGTCTCTTCGGCGCTGGCGGAGATCTCGGCGTTCTGCTGAACTACAGTTGATATCTGCATCATGCTGTCGGAGATCTGGCTGAAGGCTTCTGCCTGTTCATCTGCTGCAACTGCGATGTTTTCGATAAGACGGTTGCTTTCCGCAATGCCGCTCATCATGGAACGGAGCTGCTCGGCGGTCTCGTTTGCTATCTGCGCACCCTCGGAAACAGCCTGCTTGGTCTCTTCAATAAGTTTGGCAGTACCCTTTGTAGCCTCTGCACTCTTGTTTGCAAGGTTTCTTACCTCGTCTGCAACAACGGCGAAGCCCTTGCCGTGCTGACCGGCTCTTGCGGCTTCAACTGCTGCGTTGAGGGCAAGGATATTTGTCTGGAAAGCGATATCGTCGATAGTTTTTACGATATTGCCTATCTTTGTGGAGGATTCTTCTATTCTTGACATAGCAGTCTGCATTTCCGAAAGTTTTGCTGCGCCGTTGTCAACGCTCTTGGTTGTTTCTTCGGAGATCTTGCTTGCGTTTTTAGCCGACTCTGCGCTGCTTTTTATCTGCTCGGATATGGAGCCGAAGGAAGCGGAAAGCTCCTGAACGGTAGCCGCCTGTGTGGAGGAACCCTCGGAAAGTCTTGCTGCGACCTCCTGCATTTCGGAGGACTGAACGCCTATATCTGCGGAAATTGAAGTTGTTTCGGCAAAAAGACGCTGCTGCTCCTCGTTCAGCTTAACGGTCTCGTCAATGTTGCGCCTGATATTAGCAAGCATAGCGTTTATGCCGTTGCTGAGTGTCTCATATTCGGGGCAGGTCCTTACATTGACCTCGGTGTTAAGATCTCCCGATGAAATTACCTGCATATTGTCGATAAGCTCGTTCAGGCCCTTGATGATGTTCTTCTGTACAACAGCGTTAATGAGCATAACTATAACAACAAGCATTATAAGCGTAGCAAGTATGAATATTACAACAAGGGAAGTACGTCCGCTGAAAGCCTCGCTTCTGCTGATAGCTGCGATAAGCACATAATCCTCGGTCTCGCCTGTGGAGCATATCATGCTTTCGCCGTCAATTTTGGCAACGATACCGCTGCCGCCCTTCATCAGCTTTTCGCTGATGCCGATGTCGGCGTAATTCTGACCGATAAGCTCTGCGTTTTTATGAGCGGCAACTGTGCCGTCAGCCTTGTTAACTGCCATAACATAGCCGTTGTTTCCTACGGTTATATCTGCAAGAACGTTGGCAATGCTTGTTTTTTCGATCTGGTTCTGAAGTCTTGTAGGGGTGATACCTACCTGAACGATACCCGTTTTATCCTTTCTTGCAACGCTTACATACTGGAAATACTTCCCTTCTGCACCATTAGGCTGAGCATCCTGCGCAATTTTAAGAGAAGGGTCGTTAAGTATGGGCATAAACTCCTTTGCCTGATCGCTTGCCGCAAAATCAAAGCCAAAATATTCGGGAACGGTACCCCATTGGATAACTCCCTTTTCATCTGTGACATGAAGTTCGTCAACGTCAAGCATAACGGCTATTTCGTTTAGTCTGTCCATATCTTCGATTATTGAAGGGTCAAGCGCTATCATTTCTGCAAAAGAGTCGGCTTTGGATATGAAATCGGAATTGAGCTGGTCGATGATATTCTGAGTTTCCGCATCGTTCACAACTAATCTGGAAATAACGTCATCGATTCGTGTTAAAGCGGTATTTGCCGCTGTTTTCTGCATAAGCAGACTTTGCACAGAGAATATGACAAGTATCATAAATACAAGTGCTATAGAACAGGCGATAATTATTCGTTTAGTCAGTGTTTTTTTCATAGATATTTTCTCCCTTTCCTAATGTTACAAAGAAATTCCAAAATTCTGCCAAAATGTTACCTATTATACACTATAGTCGGGCGGTCGGTTATACGCCGTTTTCCGACAATACACTAAGTTCACATCGTTCTATAGACAAAATCGTAATTATAGCTTTCGGATCTGTCAACAGGTTAATATCAACTCAGTATTATATTAATACATTGTTAATCGTAACACGAATCTACAAAAAAGTCAATGAATTTTAGCGAATTTTGTAATTTATAACAGTACAATGCCATAAATATATTTATTTTGTCGGAAAGGTAGGTTTACATAAACAAAAAGGTGCTTCTGACAAAACATCAAAAGCACCTCTGATAAAGCTTATTTGCCCTTTTTTACGGCTTAAATCAATTAATAGGAAACGCCCTGCCACTTCATAGCGTCAGCAACCTTAAGGAAGCCTGCAATGTTAGCACCCATAACGAGGTTGCCTTCGTTGCCGTATTCCTTGGAAGCGTTGTATGCGTTGTGGAAGATGTTGATCATGATCTGCTTGAGCTTTGCGTCAACCTCTTCAAAGGTCCATGAAAGTCTTTCACTGTTCTGGGACATTTCAAGACCGGATGTTGCAACGCCGCCTGCGTTTGCAGCCTTTGCAGGTCCGAAGAGAACGCCTGCAGCCTGGAGCTTTTCAATAGCCTCGGGTGTTGAAGGCATATTAGCGCCTTCTGCTACTGCCATTACGCCGTTCTTGATAAGAATATCAGCGGATTCGCCGTCAAGCTCGTTCTGTGTAGCGCAGGGAAGAGCAATGTCGCACTTGATGGTCCAGATGCCCTTGCAGCCTTCTGTGTATGTAGCACCCTGAACTCTGTTAACGTATTCCTTGATCCTGCCTCTTTCAACTTCCTTGATCTGCTTAACAACGTCAAGGTTGATGCCGTTGGGATCGTAGATATAGCCGTTGGAATCGGAGAGAGCAACTACCTTGCCGCCAAGCTCTGTTGCCTTCTCTGTAGCGTAGATAGCAACGTTGCCGGAGCCGGAAACAACTACTGTCTTGCCCTTGAAGCTGTCGTTCTTCATGCAGCTCAGCATTTCTTCTGTGAAGTAGCAAAGACCGTAGCCTGTTGCTTCTGTTCTTGCAAGAGAACCGCCGTAGGAAAGGCCCTTTCCGGTGAGAACGCCTGTGAACTCGTTGCGGAGTCTCTTATACTGACCGAACATATAGCCGATCTCTCTTGCGCCTGTGCCGATGTCGCCTGCGGGAACGTCGGTATCAGCGCCGATGTGCTTGGAAAGCTCAGTCATGAAGCTCTGGCAGAAAGCCATAATTTCTCTGTCGGACTTGCCCTTGGGGTCGAAGTCGGAGCCGCCCTTACCGCCGCCCATAGGGAGACCTGTAAGGCTGTTCTTGAAGATCTGCTCGAAGCCGAGGAACTTGATAACGGAAGCGCAAACGGAGGGGTGAAGTCTGATACCGCCCTTGTAAGGTCCGATAGCGGAGTTGAACTGGCAGCGGTAGCCTCTGTTTACCTGAACGTTGCCCTTGTCATCGACCCATGAAACTCTGAACTGGATGAATCTTTCGGGTTCAACGATCCTGTCGATGATTCCGTTTGTTTCGTAGGACTTATCCTTTTCAACAACGGGTTCAAAGGATTCGAGAACTTCGCGTACTGCCTGTAAGAATTCTTTTTCTCCGGGGTTGCGCTGTTCAACCTTGTTGTAAACGCCCTGGAGATATGCGTTTTTAAATGCCATAATTAGGCCCTCCCATAAAAATAATGATTTTAATGACGTCTGCGGACGCATTCTGTCCGCTCCCTGACCGATAACAATCCTATTATACAACATATATATAAATTTTGCAAGAGAAATTTTCAAATTAATCAAAATTTTTATAGAAACCTCAAATTTTGGAATAAAATATTTTCGAAATGAAATAAAAAAGTTAAGATGTTGCAATGCAAATGCAAGTTAGCATAAAAATAAGCGCCTTTCCGCAGCATGGAGAGGCGCTCGACAGTATTTTTATTGCAGGGCAGATGCTCAGACTTCGTTTTCGCTCTTGTTTGTTAAGGTGAAACGCTCGAAAATTCGACCGAGAAGCTCGGAAAGACCGTTATCCTTGGCAATATACAGGTTGGCGAGTATCTCCTCCTTATGCACAAGGAGGAAGGAGATATACTTTAACATTACCTCGTGAGGAAGCTCGGTAAGAAGTTCTCTTATAACTATGCGGACAGCGACCTGAAGCAGATAGTCGTGCTTTTTGCTGTTTCCCTTTGCCATAAAGCATTCGCAGGCGGAGATCTTTGCAGCTGCTCTTTCTACGGTAGGCTCGGGCTTGCCTCTTACAGCCGTGCGGTCATCGCAGCAGTACAGTGCGTCCTTTACATAGCACGCCGCAAGAGCGTAGGAATAAACGTAAGGGAGCCATGCAATGTCGGCGTAGGCTTCTTCAGGGAAGGGATGTTCCTTTACAAGCTCCGCTCTGAACAGCTTGTTTCCTGTTTTTGAGGATTCAAAGCCCTTTGACCACATTATGGAAAGGAGCCAGTCGGGGTCATATGCTGCATTTTCTTCCAGCGGAAGTCTTGAACGAACGGAAATATCGCTGTCGGAAACAGAATAGTATTCGCATACCGCAACATCGCATTTGTTTTCTAAGGCTGCGGCGTAAAGGGTGAGGTACATTGCGGCGCTTACAATATCCGTGCTGTCTGCAAAAGCAATGAATTCGCCCTTTGCCGCTTCTATGGCTGCATTTATTGCGGAAGCAGGGTTGTCCGCTTTTACCGACGATACTGTGCCGGGGTAATTTTCCTTGTACCAATCTGCTATCTCGGCAGCCTTGTCATTTGAGCTGCCGTCTGCGATAATTACCTCAAGCTCGTTCAGGGAGGAGGCGAGAACTGAGTCTATACACCTTGGCATAAGACCTGTGCCGCCTAAAACAGGGATAACTACGGACACTCTCACACTATCGGGTGCGCTTCTTGCAGGAATTTCCTTGCCGATAACAAGATCCTTGGACATTCTTACGGGAGTATCGCCGTTTTGGTCTGTTGTATACTCGACTATTTTAAATGTATCGCCTTCGCTGAACTTGCTTACGGTTATCTGGAAAAGGTTTACCGGGCAAACGACGGAGTATACGTCTCCCGTCTTTTTCATAAGGTAATAGCTGCTGACGGGGGAGCTTTCCGACCATGAAAGGGTAACGCCCTGACAGGATCTTACTGCTTTGAGAGCTATTATCTCGTTTGAATTCTCGCTTACCTCCAGCACCTGCGATTCGGAAAGATATTCTCCGTTCTCGCCGAAGGCTTCGACATATACCTCTTTAACGCCCTCGGAAGCCATAACAAAGAAGTTGAAGGGCGTTGCACCTATCTCCTTGAAGGTGCCTTCCGGATCGTTGGCATAAACCTTGTAGGTGATCTTTTCTCCGGCAGATACCCAGAAAAGCATGATGGAATCGGAATTGTTTACATACTTGAAATCGTAACGAACGGGGTTGTTATTCATAAGTTCCTCCTTGATGTTATACTATATATAGAGTATAATCAAAAATCTGAATAATGTAAAGCGCAAAGCGGATGCAGCACACTTACACTTTTATATTATAACACATAAATTTCCGGATTACAACCTTTTTACAAAAACAGCCTTGCTCAAAAAGAAAAAACTGCTTTTTGACGCAGATAAATATTGACATAAAGGAAAAAACGTTTTAAAATAATTGTAAGGCATATTTAAAATAATACGTTTTCGGAATAAATTAGCCGTTTATATAAAGTGATAATTATTATATTAGGTTATCGGTGTATAATGTTTATAATGCACAATATTTGATTTTTGTGGTTATGTTTTGTAATATATGTGCAATATATTTAGACATTTTGTTTAAAATAACATATTGCTAATTTGTAACCAAAATGTTATAATAGAGTATGGTATTGCAGGCGAATTCTGCCTGAATTGCTATTAATCCACATCGGAGGTGTCAATTCTATATGAAGACGTTTATCTATACTGCAACCGACGTTCAGGGCAATACTATAAAAAATGCCAGAATGACGGCTGAGGATGTAAATGACTTTCTGGAGAAGATCCATGAAAAGGGACTTTTCTGTTCCGGCTACAAGGAAGCTACTTCAAAAACGTCAAACACGCTTCATAAATTTACGACAAAGGAGCTTTCCAACGACTGCCGTCAGCTCAGTGCCATGCTGACTTCCGGACTTACCCTTGTAAAGGCTTTGGATATTCTGCATAAGGAGCAGGAGAAGAAGGCTCAGAAGCAGATCTATCAGGAGATATACGAGGAAGTGCAGAAGGGTCAGTCCTTCTCGGACGCTCTGAAAATGCAGCAGGGTGCTTTCCCTAACTTCATGATCTCTATGATCCAGGCAGGCGAGGCTTCGGGTAGTCTTGACGTTATTGCAAAGCGACTTGAGGACAACTATGCCAAGGAAGCAAAGCTCAACAACAAGATAAAGGGCGCTATGATGTATCCTATCATCCTTGCGGTCCTCTGCGTAGTTATCGTTGTTGCGCTGTTTACATTCATCATGCCTACGTTCAAGGACCTTATGACGGAAAAGGATATGAAGGGTCTTACAGGTGCGCTGTTTGCCTTCTCTGACAGCCTTAAGGCTCATTGGTACATATATATCGGCGTTGTTTTAGCCATTATATTTATTTTTAATTATGCGCTCAAGATACCTTCGGTACGTTATAAGTTTGATAAGCTGAAATGTAAAGGACCCGGTTTCGGCAAGCTGGTAGTAAAGGTTTACACAGGTAAGTTTGCAAGAACGCTGGCTTCCCTTTATTCCTCCGGTATCCCTATGGTAGAGGCTCTGGAGCGTTCTGCCGCTATCCTTAACAACGATTATATCCAGAAGGCATTTGAAACGGTCGTTGATGAAGTAAAACAGGGTGAACAGCTCTCTGTTTCCATTCAGAGAACGGGTATCTTTGAATCCATGTTCGTTTCTATCATTTATGTAGGTGAGGAATCAGGCGCACTGGATACTATCCTTACCAAATCCGCAGAATTCTACGAGGATGAATCGGACTCCGCTATACAGCGTCTTGTAGGTATGATCGAACCTATCATGATCATCATCATGGGTGCTGCCATCGGTCTTGTAATTGCAGGTATCCTTCCCGCTCTTTACAACTCCATGGAAAATATCCAGTAAAAAACGTCTGAGAATATTAAATCAAATATAAAAAATAATTTAGTGAGGTGACGAGTATGCTTTCATTTGATATTACCGACAGACACGTCAGAATTATCCGCGGTACGGAAGCAAACAACAAGATAAAGGTTTCCGCAGCTGCGTCGATAGATCTGGAAGAGGGTCTGATCGTTAATGGTCACATTAAAGATATACCCAAAATGGCAACAATCATCAACGATGAGCTGAAGAGCAAGAAAATGGCCGATAAGGAAGCCGTTATCAGTATCTCATCCAACCTTGTAATTTTCAAGGAGCTCCATATCCCAAAGGCTAAGGGCACACAGCTCCTTTCTATGGTGCAGAACCAGATGCAGCATACAATGGGTATTGCTGATGACTACTCAATTTCCTATACCATCGCCGGTGAGATCGAGGAAGACGGCGTTCCTGCTATGAAGATACTGGCTACCGCTTGTCCTTTTGAGGTGGTAGACTGCTTCAGAAAGGTGTTCTCCATGCTTGGCATCGGACTTCGTTCCGTAGCCGTTGCCTGCAATACCATTACAAGACTTATTATCAACGATCCCAAGATGAAGGCTAAAATGCCCCTTCTCCTTGTTCAGATCGACCCTAACTTTGTAAGCCTTAATCTTTATGAGGACAATCAGCTTACATTCTCCCGTTTTGCGTCCATCGACGCTGTGGACTATGACAACTCCGAGGACTATATTTACGAAGCTGTAAATGAAAACATCTTCCGTATGTTCCAGTTCCAGAAGTCCAGAAACGGCGACAATCCTATCCGCAACGTTGTATTCTACGGTGATACCACCGAGTACATCCGTCTTACAAACTCTCTTGAGCAGATGGATATTACAACAAGCCTTCTCGGCGTTCCCAACAATGTAGGCGGATATGAAAACTTTGAGTTCCAGGCTTATGCAAACGCTATCGGTGCTATGCTCAGAAGCAATAAAGAATCCGAGCGTATCAACCTGCTTGAGGTAGACGCTGCGGTAGGACGTACAAGCGCCGGCGCTTCCTTTGTGGTAACTGTTGCAGTTGCAGCACTTGTTTCCATTGCACTTGTTGCCGGAATCACTCTCGGCGCAAACATCATCAAGAGCCAGTACGAGGCTGATACCGCAGAGATACAGGCTTGGCTCGATGACCCCGAAACTGCGCAGAGAGTCGCTGCCGTTGACGCAATGCAGGCTAAGATCGACAAGGTAAACAATTTCAAGGGCGGCATTGAAAAGGCAAAGGCTATTTTCGATACCCGACCTGTATTCAATACTCAGGTCATTTCCGATATTGAAAGCAATTTCAAGGGCACGACTGCGGAGATCATTTCATACAACTTTGAAGAAGGTGCGATCATGCTCAATTGCAGAGCAGATAAAAGCACAGATCCTTCAGCTGTAATTGCAAACTTTGTGGAGCAGGACATCTTTGACAATGTTACATACACCGGATTCGCAAAGAATCTTAGCGGTGATCGTGATTATTATGAATTTACGGTTACGCTCGCTATGAGAGTTCCTGAACCCGAAACTGAAGAAAAGGGGGCTGAATAATTATGAAGCTTTCATACAGAGATAAAGTTATTTTCGTCTGCGTAATAGTTGTTCTTATTCTTGTAGCCGGAGTATTTCTTTTCATCAAGCCTAAGTTTGAGGAAATGAACTATGCAAAGATCGCACTTGAGGCCAAACAGGTCGAAAAGGATGATCTTCAGGCAAAGATCGACACCTTCCCTCAGCTTGTTGAAACTCTTAAGAATACAGCCGGAGAGGTTGAGGAGCTCCAGTCCTACTTCCTCACCGAGCAGGATCCTTATCTGAACGAGCAGTTTATTCATGAGATCCTTGACAAGAATAACGTTGAAGTTACAGGCATGGAAACAGCATACACAGTTGCAGGAAAGCTGGAGGAATATGTTGTTGTTCCTTCAAATGTAGCTGCGTTTGATCTGCTTGTAAGCGGTGACCTTTATAACGAGCTTCCTCAGGAAGTATATGATGTTTATAATAATACGGTTGTTGAAAGCGGCGGATCTGTTGTTATCGGTGTGACAGATATGACTGTAAATTACAATGATACATATGAGCTTTCCGATGTTCTTAAATTTGTTGATGAGATCGGTGATTACGGCAAAACAATGAACGTTGTTTCAGTTTCCAAGCCGGATAAAGGCGAAAATGCCGAAAACGAAACAAAGGGTTCTCTTGCTCTCAGACTTTATTCTATCTATCCTCTCAATGTTGAAAAGGTAATGGAAGAGGCTGACGAGATACAGTTAGTTCCCGTTGAGGAAACAGCGGCGGATGAAACTGTTACCGAGGCAGCTGAATAATTAAATCATATTTACTGCGGCCGATGAAGCGAGCACTTCATCGGCTAAAGCGGTAAATTAAAGAGCGTTTGACATAATTTTATTAACAAAACAGGACTGCCGGAAATATATTAAAAGAGAATAGCCCGATTTGATCGGAAACTGTTATTTTACAGAAAGGGTGGTTTGCAAATGGTACGGGATAAATGCGCTAAGAACGGTAAAAGTCTCAACGGCGCAGTTCTTATCATGGTCGTAACGGTAATGTTCGTCCTGATAATAATGCTTTTAGCTACTCTTACCGTTGTTTCAACGGCTCAGAACAGGTACTATACCAAATATGAAGAAAACCAGGCATACTATACGGCAAGGTCTGCGTTGGATGTGTTTACCGGACAGATGCTCGGCGATGACCAGTATATTGCCCTTAACAGCTCCAATACTGTCAGAAAATACAACTATACAGACCCGGATACGGGTACTGCCAAGCAGGTAGATATGTCTCAGGGTCTCGGTCTGGAGCTTGAATTTTACAAGATCAAGGCTCAGAATACGGATGACGGCTGGTGGTGTAATCCTACTACTACAGACGGCGTTTTTGCAACCGGTTCCCCTGAGGAAACTAATTTTACCATCGCTTCTACGAGTCCTCCCGATTCAATTACCTACAAGGTCACTTTCCCAAAGGTATCCAGCGGTTCTACCGAATACGGCAGATTTGTTGATACTTACAAAGATACTACATCGGAGCATACTGCAGGCGAACAGGTTGCTACCATTAAGGTAGAGGTCGTAAAGAGAATTTTCAACACTGAACCTCTTTACAGCGAGGATGAAATGATCCATGCCGGCGACCCCGGATATCCTGACATTGCCGATGTAAAGAAGGCTATTGCAGACGGTGACCGTTCTAAGGATAATTTCCTTTTGAAGATCACTTCAACCGTTGAATTTATGGGTGTTGAAGGTCAGGCAGTGCTTTATCACCAGTCGGTTGAACCCGATCAGCTTCCCACCGGTAACGCTATGACGTCTTTCGGTGAGATCACTCTTAACAACCTGGACGTTCTCGGCGGCGCTGCAACTACTAAGGATTTCAGCCCCAGCAACGACCCCGATATTTACGGCGGTATGTGGGAGCTTGGAAATTACAGCAATGGTGGTTCCGGCACAAGCATCAATCTTACAAGAGGTGAAACTGCTTTTGTGGGAGGAGATTTTGAGTGGCCTAACGGAACAGGTCTTACAAATTACGATACGGATACAGCTCATAACTACAGCACTACCATTACAGCGGATGAGGTACCTTTCCTTTATATCGGAGGAGAACTGAAAAACGGTCAGAACTTCTCATCAGGTAAAGATAAGAACAGCGTATCCAGTTCGGATAACAGGCTTGATGTTGTTGTTCACGGAATGAGCGGACTTTATAATGGCTTTACTGCCAACGGAAATATTTATTCCGTTCCCCATAAGGACGATGCATCAGATCTCACTAAGAATACTGTTTTAAAGTCGGGTGATGTCGATCTTACCGGTCTTCCGTCATTTACAATTACTAACGGTGGTCTTTATGTAAAAGGCAATTTAAGAATGTGCGCATCGGTAAATGTTGCAAACGGAATATATGTTGATGGTGATATAATCCTGCATTCAAATATGTATGAGGCTCTTCCCCTCGGAGGTTATGCACTTAAGTCAACGGCACCATTGAATATGTATTGCACAGGAAGATTGCTGCTTGATAATGGTATTAGCGATTCCGGCATTACTCCTACAGGCTTTACTATTGAGCCGGCAGAAGATCCAATAAATCATCCTGAAAAAAATGTATGGGATCTTCTTGATATTGACGATGCGGAAATTGAGCAGGAAGATGTCTGTGAGATTATTCTTCCTGTAATAAACGGTTCGCTTACATATAAGGAAAGCAAGGGTGCTTTGAAAAGGCAGATCGGCTCAAAGATAAGCGTGTATTCCGGATATTATTATAAATATAAGGATCCTCTTGACGGTAAGGTCAAATTAAAAGACTGTGATCCGTCTACTCCCGGAAACCAATACAAGCCGATAACTGCCGAAGACTGGGCAGGAACCTCGCCTTCGGACAGAAAAGACGCAAACTATACCACTATGGACTTTGCACCCGGCGGTATGAGCACCATCTGGACTAAAAACAACAGAGGCGGTATGGTAATAGGCGGAAATATCATCTCTGCACCTTGGGGAGACTATTGGGACGGCGTTTCCGGAACAGAGACAGGATATTATATCAATACTGCTTCCACAGCAGATTATCTGCTTATTGCAAGAGGCACCGATATAAATAACGGCTTCGGTGACAACAGCACAACGGGTTCCAACTACCTGAGGATCGAGGGCGGCGGAACAGTAAATCTTTACCTTCAGCCGGGCGGAGATTACGGCGGAAAAATAGTTGTTGCTGACGACACAACGCTTAATGTATACGCTCCGGCTTCGTCTTCTAACGAATATACATGGGCTGTTCATACTTATAACGATCAGATCCACGACCTTGTAAAGAACGGACAGACGCTTTATTTCGGTAATATTGTACCGGTGGTGAACAAGCTTAAGCCTCCGAAGATCAATTTCTATATTGGAGGAACAGAAGCAGCACATACTGTATGGAATGTAACAAACTCCGGCAAAAACCTGACCTGCGGATATGTTTATGCTCCCTATGCAGATATCAAAGGCGAAAAGGGAAGCAGCGTCAACTGGTGTTATAATAACGTTGATTACGGTACATCGGAAATGGCGTTTATCGGTTCAATTATTGCCGGCAACATCAACTTCAGCGACTGCGGCGGTGTTGCTTACATTGATCCTAATGAACAGGATATTGACTACGGCGCTCCTAAGCTCAAGTGGTCGCCTCAGCAGTACGGCAGAAAGTAAGGAGGTTCGACATGAAAAAAATTAAAGGTTTTACGCTTGTCGAATGTCTTATTGCTCTTGCCATTCTCGGAATCGGCACATTGGTAATGGCACAGATATACGCAAACGTAAACAAGATAAATAGGGATAACCACCTTATTAACACAAGTCTTGCAAATCAGATGAAGTATGTTGAAACCTATACAAAGGAAACAACAAGTGTCGGAGTAACTGTCAAGGAGGTAATCGAGGATTACGCAGTAACAACTGCAGGCGGAGCCTCAGCTCCCGACTCAAGCACAGATGCTCCTCACAAAAATAACAAATATAAGTATCTGAAAATTGAAAGTGATTCGTCTAAAGGCGGAACTGGTATGGTCTACAGCTATACCGTAGACACCTTCGTTCTTCTCAGCCGTGACTACCAGGACAAAAACTCCGGTCAGACAGGATATAAGGGCGAAACAGAGGATCAGTACAATCTCAGATACCGCTATATGCAGGGTCATGCAAATTCATAAGGGGGCTGAAATATGAAAAAAATAAAAGGCTTTACCCTTATTGAGCTTATCATCGTAATGGCGATCATGGCGATACTTATGACTGCACTTATGCAGCTTATGAAGCCTATACGAACCACATATGTGGATTCTACCTTGTATGAGGCGCAGAGAAATACTCAGACCGGTATAGGTCAGTACCTCTGCGAAACTCTGAGGTATGCGACCGATGTAGGCGTCTACAGCCTCTCCGATGCAAGCGTTTCAAATTCCAGAGACGCTGCCAAGCTCTTCCTTGAGGAGATCACCGGTCACTCGTATGCCGCTTTCACTGCGGACGACAAGATGCTGGAAAACCGGGTCGAGGTCATCACCATTGACCAGCATAAGGGTACATACACCTATGGTGGAAAGGACTATGCGGGAAGGATCGTCAGACGTAAGGTCAAGGACAAAACGGGAGTGACCGCTCAGGTGATCAATACAAACGATGAAGTTGCAGGCTCCACAACAGGACGTCTTGCTCTTGGCGAGGCTTATTACGGTTCTTCCGATTACACCATTGACATCCAGCCCGACACAACAAACAATACGATCAAGTTTACAGTTTCAAGTGCGCCTTATTCCTCTCTTAAGCAGAAAACAGTTGTTGTTTCTTCCGAAACCACTGTTGCTATGAGAAATGTCGGAATAACAGGTCATAAATTCAATATTGATCATTTTGACGACGCAAACTGGCCCAGCAATATTGCCGGAAAGGATAAGGTTTATATAGTATTCCTTCTTCCGCTTGAAAACTAAAAAAATACGGTAAAAAATTTCGGGGCTTGCGCCCGATATGAGCGCAAGCCCCGATAAAAACCGGTTTTCTGTTACATAATATGCGGAGTTGTAACTGCGTTAACGTACCAGTCAAATATCTCCGTTCCGTAATACGCTGCTGCGGCAAGTCCTATTGCAAGGCAGGGACCGAATGCAAATGCGTTATCCGCATCATCCTTTTTGGAGTTCTTTATCTTAATGACAAGAGCTGCTGCGGCTCCGATGATGATCGCAATGAACATTGCAACAACTGCGGCTTTCCAGCCAAGCATCAGACCGCCTGCCGCCATAAAGATAACATCTCCCATTCCAAAGCCGTAGACAGGTCCTCTTTCCTTTATTGCGGCAAGAGTTTCTTCAAGAGCTTTATTCAGCTTTGCGGCTTCCTTTTCGTCAAGCTTTTCTTTTCTAAGACGCTTTTTCAGCTTGCGCACCGTTTTGTGGTCCTCGCTTATGAACAATATGTAGACAAGCGGAGTGATAACAAAGCCTATCAGAAGCAGCGGAACGCTTATGCTGAACATTCCGATAAGACCATCGGTAACAGAAACATCGTTTCCTCTGAAGGCTGTGGGAAGAAGCACGGAAAGCACTCTCGTTACAAAAGCAAGCGCTCCAAGGTAAACCAGAACACAGACAGACATTTCCTGCGTATCAAAATCCTCAAATCCGATTACTATTACGCCGGCAAGGAACAGACAGAGCATTGCAGGATAGATAAGACCGTCGGTGATTATATCGTGCTGTATATAAACAAGCACGAACAGCACTCCCGTAAGTCCCTCTACTACCGAATATCTCGGTGAAATGGGAGCTTTGCAGGAACGGCACTTTCCGCCGAGAATGATCCAGCTGAAAAGCGGGATAAGATCGTACCTTTTGATCTCCGCACCGCAGGTCATACAGTGGGAATTCCTTTTTATAAGCGATTCTCCGGCAGGAAGCCTCAGAATACACACGTTGAGAAAGCTGCCGATGGTTATTCCGAAAAGAAAAACCATAACATATACGCCTATGCTGAAGATAAGCTCGCCGTTTACAGCGGCAATTGCCACACTCATTTGAAAAAACTCCTTTACAATGAAAATTTGATACTATTATCTTAACATAAATTTTGTTTAATTACAATAGTTTAACATTTTTTTAAGAAAAAGCCGGTCAAATGTTTTTCCGGCAGGCAGTTTTCCGTACCGTGAGCGGACAGACTGCGGTTAAAATTCTTATTCACGGAGAAACGGGGCTCTATCATGAAAAATATTCCTATCGGTCAGTACATGGTCAACGAGGGCATCATCACCGAATCGCAGCTTCAGCACGTTCTTGACGTGAAAAAAGAAGAAAATACGCCCGGCAAATATTTCGGAGATTATGTCATCGAACTCGGCTATGTTACCGATGTTCAGTTCGGACAGGTGCTTGCCAAGAAGCTTAGTGTGCCTTTTGTAGACCTTAACGATCCCGATGTTCACATCGACGTTGAGGCTGTTAAGAAGATCCCGGAGGCCTTGGCGAAAAAGCATACCATTATCGCTATCAAGATAACGGGAAAAAGACTTACCGTTGCTTCACATGACCCTGTAAACTTCTACATTTTCGAAGACATCAAGGTTACTACCGGAATGGACGTTGTTCCTGTTCTTGCAACTAAGGACGCCATTACAAAGGCTATCGGCAAGAATTACTCCATGCAGAACACCGCCGGAATCCTTGACAGCGTTGAAAACCAGTTCACCGACGATGACCTTAACGCTATTGACACAGATTCCGCTGACAGAATCGACAACGCTCCTATCGTTAAGCTGGCTACAACTATTGTTGAAAACTCCTTCCGTGCAGACGCAACGGATATTCATATTGAGCCTTTCAAGACCTTTACAAGGATAAGGATCCGTGTAAACGGCGAACTTATCGAGCTGATGAACATTTCAAATGTTGTACATAACGCTCTTGTTACCCGTCTTAAGATCATAAGCGGAATGAACATCGCAGAAAAGCGTGTACCGCAGGACGGACGTTTCTCCCAGGTGGTTGACGGAACTACTCTCGATGTCCGTGTATCAAACCTTCCTATGGTATACGGCGAAAAGGTCGTTATCCGTATCCTTTCAACTGGTAACGTTGCTCTCCGTAAGATCACCGACCTTGGTATGACTGATTACAACTACGAGAGATTCTCCAAGCTTATCAAAGTCCCTCAAGGCGTTCTGCTGGTAACAGGACCTACCGGTTCCGGTAAAACTACCACTCTTTACGCTGCGCTGGGCGAACTTGCAAAACCTAACGTTAACGTAGTTACGGTAGAAGACCCCGTCGAAAAAGATATCGAGGGAATCAACCAGTGCCAGGTAAACGAAAAAGCCGGCATGACCTTCGCCGCAGCTCTCCGTTCTATCCTCCGTCAGGACCCCGATATCGTAATGATCGGTGAAATGCGTGACCAGGAAACGGCTGAGATCGCTATCAGAGCCGCTATCACCGGTCATATGGTGCTTTCAACACTTCATACAAACGACTCGGCTTCCACGGTAACCCGTCTTGTGGATATGGGCGTTGCTCCTTACATGGTTGCTACCTCCCTTATCGGTATCGTTGCACAGCGACTTGTTAAAAAGATATGCAAGGATTGCCGTACACCCCGTCTTTCCACTCACGAAGAAAACGAGCTTATGGGCATTCCCGAGTCCATTACCATATATGACGCCTGCGGCTGTCCCAAGTGCAACAACACCGGCTATACGGGACGTACCGCTATTCATGAAGTTCTTACCTGCACAACGGAAATGAGCAGCCTTATCGCAAACGGAGGTAAGTCCGACGCTATTGCGGAGCTTGCCGCAAAACAGGGCACAAAGCTGCTTCGTTACAACGTTTCCGAGCTTGTTCAGGCAGGAAATACAACTATTGACGAGCTTGTAAGAGTTACTTACGCAGTATAAAAAAATATTGAAAGGAAAATTTACAAATGGATACAGAAAACAGATCCCAGGAAAAGGTGCTCATTAGCATTGATAAGATTCTCGACGAGGCCAGAGTTCTCGGCTGCTCCGACGTTCATTTCACAACGAAGATCTCGCCTGTAGTAAGACTTCACGGTTCGCTGCGCAAGCTCAGCTCCTACCCCGAAATGACCGAAGCCGGAATCATGAAGATCGTTGAGCAGATGACAAGCGGCAGAAACCTTGAAAACATCAAGAATAAGGTCGACACCGACTTTTCCTACGTTACAAGAAGAGGTTACCGTCACAGAGTTAATATCTACCACCAGAAGGGCAATACCGCTATCGCTATCAGACTTTTGAGAAACGATATCCCGTCCCTTGCAGACCTGGATCTGCCTCCTATCCTCGGAGATTTTGCAATGCGTCCCAGAGGACTTATACTTGTAACGGGCCCTACAGGTTCAGGTAAGTCAACAACTCTTGCAGCTATGATAGACTATGTAAATATCAACCGTTCTGCGCATATAATAACTGTTGAGGACCCTATCGAGTACGTTCACGAGCATAAGCGCTGCATGATCAACCAGCGTGAAGTCGGCGACGACGTAGAAAGCTTTGCGATGTCACTTCGTGCTGCTCTCCGTGAAGACCCGGACGTTATCCTCGTCGGAGAAATGAGAGACTTTGAAACCATTAACGCAGCTATAACGGCGGCTGAAACAGGACATCTTGTTATGTCAACACTTCATACCACCTGTGCCGCAGATACCATTAACCGTATCATCGACGTTTTCCCTGCCCATCAGCAGAATCAGATACGTTCACAGCTTGCAACGGTACTTGTAGGAATCATCGCCCAGACCCTTATCCCCAAGGCCGACGGAACAGGACGTATCGCTGCGCTTGAAATACTTAACGCAACAGACTCCATAAAGGCTATGGTTCGTGATAATAAGGTACACCTTATCCAAACCGCTATCCAGACCGGTAAGAAGGACGGAATGGTCTGCCTCGACCAGGAGCTTGCCCGTCTTGTTAAGGACGGAGTTATCACCGATATGGCAGCAAGAGAGAAGAGCCTTGACATCGCCGAGTATGAGCGTTACCTCAAGGGCGCCGGCGGAGCTCCCACAATGTCAAGATACAATTAATTTCCCCGACAGAATAAGGAAAAGCAGTATAAAAAGTGCATAAATTGCGGTGAAAGATGTATTTTTATGTTTCAAAAGGTAAAGAGCAGTTCCTAAGATGAAACATACAAAAATTGCAGGTTTGCTGCAAAGACACTTTGAACAAAACTGCTTTTCCGTTTCAGGGAAATATGTTTATTTTGAACTAAATATCAATTAAACGATTAAGTTTGTACATAGTTTAGTCAAAGTGTCAAAAAAGAATCACAATATTAGTGATAAAATGCAAAAGTATACAAATTCACAAAATTAGTGAAAAAAAACTCATTTTTCTATTGACAAATAGAAGCAACCGTAATATAATATAGACAGTAAGGGAAAACCTACATTAAAAAATGTTAAATGTACGGTAATACTTATCAGGAGGAAAGTCCAATGGGTTCAGTAAAAAGCTGCGGTAAGTCCTCCGCATTCAAAACAGTAAAAGGATTTACTGTGTTAGAGCTTCTGATCGTTATGGCGATCATTGCAATTCTTGCAGGTATATCCTCAATTGCGATCCAGGGCTTTGTCAGAGATGCAAACCTTGAAACAGCCGATAATAAGGCACAGCAGGTTTACACAGCAGTTCAGAATGTTCTGATACAGTTTGAGATCGATCAGGATTACTCCGCTATTGATGCAAAGTGTATTGACAGCTGGCGTTCAGGCGGTTCGGCATCCGAATCGGCTAAGTATATTAATCTTGAATTTGAGCTCAAGAACGGTACACTGAACGGTGCGGACGTAAAGCTGACAAATGTTACGGATTCCAAAACGATAACATTCAACAGCACATATAATTTCCCATCCGCAACGGTTCCGTCCACAACGGATAAAGAGGGAAGAGCTTTTGCAAAGCTTGCCAAATATCTTTGCGGCAGTCTTTCGGAAGAGTTCAACGGTTATGCTTTTGTATGTATCGATATGGAAAACTGGGTCGTTGATTCAGCGTTCTTCACAGAAAATTCGGCAAAGGTAAAGGCTTCGGCTAATGGAGTTGAGGACTTTGCGAATACATATAAGAAGACCGGAAGCACAGATGGAAAGGCTATTATAGGCTGCGACAGTATCCTCGACCAGAAGAAAAAGTATGGCGGAAAAGATGCTTCTCATGTGGGAGCGAAGGGCGTTGTTGTTGGCTTCTATCCCATGATGAACGACCTTGAAAGCGGTACGTTCACCAAAAACTAATCTTAGGAAAAGCGCGGTTTACGCTTTTTATAGAAAAATATTTTTAAATTGAAAAAGGAGGAATTTCCCATGAGAAATTCAAAAATGAAGGGCTTTACCCTTATCGAACTCATCGTTGTTATCGCAATCATCGGTATCCTTGCTGCTATCCTCGTACCTTCTATGCTTGGTTACGTTAGAAACGCAAGAATTTCTTCCGCTAACTCCGGCGCTAAGCAGGTTCACACAGCTGCTGCTTCCGCTCTTACACAGCTCGGTATTGCTAACTGGGACTTCGGCGCTGAGGATGAAGGTGCTTTCACATTTGGAGATGCTAAGGACGGCGTTATCGAATTATCTTGGACGGGCGTTAATAAGAAGCCCGATAATAAGGACGTTGACCTCGCTGCATACCTTGGTGATACATTCAAAGGTTATGGCGTTGCAACATTTAAGACCGGTACTTATTCTGTAACATACGCTGGTTATGCTACACAGAAAGAAGGCTGGGATAAGATCAAGGATCTTAAGACAGAAGCTGGTTTTAAGGCAATTTCCGAAGGCGATCAGAAGTCTGACGCTAAGGCTGGTGCTATCTACGGTATCTACCCTGCTCCTGCACTCGGCGCTGGCACATCTACCTGATTTGTTTGAAGAGTTTAATTACTAATTAAAAATTGGCAGCGGCAGATTTTTCTGTCGCTGTCTTTTTTGTGAGGTTTATATGAGCAGTAAGGTTAAAATTATAATATCTGTTGCTGTGGCGGTCATAGCTGTTGTGGCGCTGATCCTTCTTATACCTATTGAAAATAAGCATAAGCTGTACGAAAAGTACGGTATATTGGCAGAAAATGCTGAAACAGACGAAAAATCGGCATATATTTTGAATAATATCGACCTATATCCCGAAAAAATATTGAAACTGTATTATAGTGATTATGAAAAGAATGTTGATTTTGTTTATAATTATCCGTTTCACAAGGACGATTACAGCAAAATGAGCTTTACTTCCGAAGAATTGAACTCGGATACGGTGCCGTTATTGTTTATGGCAGATCACAGATGGGGTTATGAACCTGTATATGAAGGTTATATTAAAACGCACGGCTGCGTTCCGGTTTCGCTGACTATGGCATATCTCTACCTTACAGGGAAGGGTGATATAGACCCTCCAAAAATTGCAGCAATTGCAGATTCAATGGATGCATGGGGAACGGTTGGTATAAACAACGACAAAATTGTTGAATTGTGTGATGCTATCGGTATTACAGCAATTGAGTATGATTATAGTCCCAAATCAGAGGAATCCGGGAAAGCTGATATTGATGTTATAAAAAATGCACTTAAAAATGGTCATCAGATAATGGCAGGTATGGTAGGGGATGTGTTTGGAAGCCATGCTATAATAATAAGGGAGATCAGCGAAACCGGCGATATATATATAAACGATCCCGGAAGTGCTGAAAGGTCGGAAAAGGCATGGACTTTTGAAGAGCTTAAGTCGGAAATATATTTTTTATGGGAGCTGTCTGCGGATGAATAGTTACAAAATGGTTACAATATGAAAATTTCATTGACAAAGGATGAAATATGTAATATTATATAAGTGTAATAATTGCAAAAAATGATGTAAAATAATTGCACATTTATTATTTGGGGGCGAAGTTATGAAAAAGAAAACAACCCGAGGTTTCACACTTATTGAACTTATAGTTGTAATTGCTATTATAGGTATTCTGGCAGCTATTCTTGTGCCGTCTATGCTGGGCTATGCTAAAACGGCAAAGATAAGGGAATATAACTCAAATGCAGCTACTGTTTTCAAAGGTGCCCAGCTTGCCTGTGTTGACATCGCAACGGGCGGCGGCGAGGTTGCTCCCGATACAATATATGTCAACAGCGTTTCCGGCGACGGACAATGTTCGGACAGCAGCGGAAACGTTATGGATATTACCGACTATGTGGGCAGCGAGTTCGAAGGCTATTTCGGTTTCGTGACCGACAGCGGTGGCAGCGGATGCGTTTATGCTATGTGGAGCAGTGAACCGATAACGGACGCAAACCTGCAAACTCAGATGTCAATGTCGGATATAAAATCCTCTTTTGACACATTGCCTATCGGCTGTCATCCGCAGAGAAACTAATACTAATTCCAAATCAACCTATAGACAAATCCGACAGCCATAACCCAGCCACTCGGCGTCAAGCTCCCTTGCAAGGCACCAAGCATTGCGGCGGTCGCTTTCCTTGATTGGCTGTGTTCTATCTGCCGTCTTTGTCTATAGAACGATTTGGAATTAGTATAAAATAATTTCTTGTAAAAATAAAAATCCGCCGGGAAAAGGCGGATTTTCATTTATCTTATGATATTGTATTTTTTCTTGAACTCCTGCTTTTCACGGAACATTTCTGCGTCCGCTTCGGAGATGGGCTGCTCGATGTTTGCGGCGTGTTCAACGCTGCCGTAGAAAACTCCCAGACTGACGGAAAGAGGGCATTCGCCGCTGAAGTTCTTTTCCTCTTCGGCAAGAGCTGTTCTTATGTCGTTTTTGATGCTTTCTATCTGGTCACGGTCGTATTCGCCGGTATCAAGGATAATGAACTCGTCACCGCCTATCCGAAAGCATATCTTGTCGCTGCCGCAGATGGTGCGGAACACTTTGGCTACCGCTTTAATGACCTCATCACCTTGGATATGTCCGAAATTGTCGTTGATATATTTCAGACGGTTAAGGTCGCCAAGTATGACAAGCAGCTTTTTGCCGTTATCCTTGGCGGAGCGGAATATCTCATCGGCGTAAAGGTTGAAGCCGTTGCGGTTGTATATGCCCGTCATATTGTCCAGAACGGCGCTTTCCCTCATTTTGCGGTACATAAGCATAAGTCTCCGCTGACGGCGCAGGCTTTCAAGGGAGTTGTTTATAAACCTTACAAATATACGGTATGAGGTATCATAGGAATGCATATCGCTGCCGTATGAAATAACGGAATATCCGAAGCAGCGGTCGTTGAAATGCACAGGCGTGAAGAAGAAGGTCGAGGGGTAGTTCCGCTTGTAATAAAGAGCAGGCAGCATTTCCGAAAGGTTAAAGAAACGGTCGGTGTTGACCCTGATTTCATTTTGCGGCTTGTAATGTTCAATAGCGTACATCATTTGCTCGGTGTAGCCTTCACGGATATAGTTATCGCTTTTTTCGCTTTCGCCGGGGTTGTCCCAATTGCTGCAAAGGCACAGGCAAAATGCGTCAAAGGCTCCTAACTGGTAGGTGTACCAGTTCAGAGTGTAAAGATACTTGTTAAGGTCGTCTTCCGAGAGAAGGCTCTCAAGCATATTATTGTTAACGGAAGAAAAGTCTGTATTAAGGTCGTCGTCCTGCCAGTTTTTGATGTCGGAGACCTCATCTCTGCGAACATCACAGCCGCAGCTTTGCCCAACGGAAATGTCAACGCTGCCGTGGGACTTGTCGGAATAGTTAAGACCGTTAAGGCAGGAATGGATATAATCTACCGCCTGAGCACCCGTATTCTGTGACGGGATAATGGCAGAGGTTATGCAGGGAGAATAATGCAGTCCGGCAGGAACGGAGTCGTAGCCTGTAACTGCAACATCTTCGGGAACTCTTATGCTCCTTTTTCTCAGAGCTTCGGCAATACCTATGGCAGTTGTGTCGCTGGCGCAAGCAATTGCCTGGGGCAGAGGTCGTCCGTCTGCAAAAAGCTGTTCTGCTACAGGCTCACCGCAGGTATACCAGAAATCGCCGTAATATACCCTGCTGCTGTCGATAGGAAGATTATGCTCCACAAGGGCTTCATAGTAGCCTTCAAGCCTTTGTTCGGCGTGGGGATGACCCTTTGTGCCGGTAACAAAGGCTATATCCGTTAATTTATGTACCTCAATAAGGTGGCTCACTATCTTTTTTACGGGTTCAACGCTGTCGGAGGCAACATGGTAGAAACCGTCCACGGCGATTTCCACCGAAACTACGGGACCTTTGAACTCTCTGCGTATTTTTTCTATAACTCTCTCGGCAGAATCTCCCAGATCCATTGTGTCCGGAACAATGATGATTCCGTCCAGCAGGCTGAAATTGATCACATTGTAAATATTCTGTTCGCCGAACTGCCACTCCTCCGAGCAGCCTGTTTTTATAAAGCTTGAAAATACAAGAACATCGTAATCAAACGCTCTTGCCTGAAGTTCTATCCCTTCTATAAGCTTTTTCTGGTAATCTCCGTCTGCAAGGGAAAGGATAACGCCTATTGTTTTTCTCTGCTTTTTCAATACATCACCTGCTTTGCGTCTTTTCTTTTTTGCACAAATCAATCTCCGTTTATTATAGCATATTTTTCACGTTCTGTCACTATTTTTATTTGAAAAATACAAAATCATTTTTGGACTTTATGTGAAAAAACGCAGAATATTTCTTTTATTGCATTTTCAAAATGATTTCACGAATTTTACACATTAATATTTTACAATATAGCCATAGTCAAAAAAAGAAGAGCCTTAAACTTAAAAGGCATAAACATAAGAAAGGCGGTACAATTATGTACGATCCCAATAATTATTCATATAACAACGGTGAATTTACCCCTGTTGACTCCGAGCAGAAGCCCCCTAAAAAGTCGGGCAGCGCAGGTAAGATAATTGCAGGACTTCTTGCTGTAGTTATCGTAGGCGGCGCTTCCGGCTACGGCGGAGCATATCTTGCACGTTCAAATGATAATACTGTGGCTGCTTCCGCAGAAACAGGCGCAGATGTTCCCACATTTACCCAGTCACCCGCTCCTGCGGTTTCGGCTGACAGCGGCGACAAGGCCTCCGCTTCCGCTCTCGGCAGCAAGCCTTCTTCGGACGGAGCGCTTACCACAAAGCAGGTAATTGACAAGGTAACTCCTTCCGTTGCTCTTATTGCCGCAGAGTTTACCGGCGCAAACGGCGGAAGCACGGGAACAGGCATTGTTTTCAGCTCCGACGGCTATATAGTTACAAACGCTCACGTTATAACAACGGAAATTCAGACCGTTGTAAGGGATAACTCGGGCTACGGCAACGACCCCTTCAGCGACTTCTTTGGCAATTTCTATGGCGGCTACAACACCAAAACCGAGGTCAAGGAGGCCGATAAGGTCACTGTTACCCTCAGCGACGGCACCGAATATGAAGCTAAGATAATCGGCAGCGATGCAAATACCGACCTTGCAGTTCTTAAAATAGACGCATCCGGTCTTGCTGCTGCGGAAATAGGAGATTCTTCCACCCTTGAAATGGGCGATACAGCAATAACCCTCGGTTATCCTCTCGGCCTTGGTCTTTCCGCTTCGGACGGTATCATTTCCGGTCTTAACAAGGAAATGAGCGTTGAGGTCGCAGGCGGAACGGCTACAATGACCCTTATCCAGACGGATGCTGCTATCAACCCCGGCAACTCCGGCGGTCCTCTTCTTAATGCCGCAGGTCAGGTCGTAGGCATTACTTCTTCCAAGATAGTAAGCTCCAGCGTTGACGGCGTAGGCTTTGCTATCCCCATTACCGACGCTCTGCCTATTCTTAACGAGCTTATGACTACAGGCACGGTAAAGAGTACCGTTCCAAAGATAGGCATTACAGGCACGGAGATCACTGCGGCTGTAAAGCGCTATTACAACCTCCCCGTTGACGGCGGCGTTCTTGTTGCCTCCGTTGAAGCAGGCTCCTGCGCAGAAGCTGCCGGACTTGCAGAGGGCGATGTTATAGTTGCCGCAGACGGAAAGGAAATTTCAACTATGGACGAGCTTGTTTCCATTAAGAACAAGCACAAGGCAGGAGAAAAGATGACCCTTACTCTTGCAAGAAGCGACGGAAACGTTGACGTTGAACTTATCCTTGACGCAGATGAATAATTACGCTTTTACCTAACATTTCCATATATCTCCATTACCCCTCTTCGTTAAAAAAGAATAAAACCGCCGCAGCTTGTGCATTGCATTGACTGCGGCGGTTTTATTTTTGATCAGTTTTTCTTTTCGTACAGCTTTTTCAGCGTTCTGACAGCTGCATCTCCGCCGCTTCCGTCTACGATAACGTCATAATCACCGTCAACGCTGCCGAAGGTAACGGATTTTTCCGCTCCTCTCATTCCGCTGCGGAAGGAGCTGTGAGTATAGTTTCTGTAATACTAATTCTCGATTATAAAGTGGACAAAAAATCAAGCAAAATCTTGCGTTTATGGATTTTGTGCAGATTTTTTGTCTACACTTTAATGAGGGATTAGTATAAGGCGACTTTCGCAGGCGGCTGAAAAGATCCTGCTCAGCTTCGCTGCAAAAATCTCCGTAATAAATTATAAGGGTGTTGTCAAACAGGGAGTTTATGAAGCAGTGCAGGTTTTCTTCGAGTATTATACGCTCGCATTTGTCGGAGGTCTCCTTACTCAAAGGTACGGCTTCAATGTATGTATTTGAGGCTGTATCGAAAAGCACGGCTTCGTCCATTGCTATAACGGGGAGAATGAAATTTATACTCTGCATAAGCTCAAGTATGGCGGCAGGGGTGCGGACGGTGGAAACGGTGAATTTTGCGCCTGCGGCAATAAGCCTGTTAAGCTACACCTTGCTGTAAGCACTCATAGGCTCACAGCCGGAAACAAGAACATCGTCTATGCCGCTGACGTAAAGTATATTGCCGTTGTGTTTTTTGGGAATGTGTACGATATTTACGGCAACGCCTACCCCTATGCCGATAAAGGTGTCGATAATTCTGTTCAGCACGAAAATGTAGGGGTTTGCGTCAGACCTGTGGGAGATCGCAATGCTTAGGAACACGACGCAGGAAAAGAAGGAGGCGTTTTCTATCTACACAAACGCTACCGACACTATAGATGTAAAGTCCGCACAGAGCGCCGTTGAAGCTATAATGCGCTTTATGGCGGAGGAGGGAATCATTACCCACAAGGTACACGCAGGCTACAACACGGAAATAATATACGAATCAAGCATAGAGCAGATACATTCCGAGGCGGCAGGCATTTTTGTCAGTATGACGGAAACGGGCAGCTTTGTTGAGGAAAACGACATTCTCGGCAAGATAGTCAATCCTCTTGACGGTGAAACGGAATCGGTGATAAAAGCCGACTTTGCGGGAATAGTTTATTTCGAGTACAACACGCCTCTTATCAACGAAAACACGGTCTGCTTTAAGATAATAAAAGATTGATATTTTAAACTGTACATATTTATCGGTATCCCCGTTCGGGCATTGCTTCGGACGGGGATATTTCTGCGTTAACAGAAAATTCTTCTTGATTTATTGGTATAACGATAATTTGTTTGCCGTATATTGACAAAATATGAGTTTTGCTTTAAAATGTAGTTGTACACGGAATTGTGCTGTTTTATTGGGAGGGAAAATCATGCTGAAAAAAGTATTCTCTTTGTTTGTTTCGGTAATAATGTGTCTGTCGCTGTTTTCGGGGTGCGGTGAAGCTGAAACGGCGAATGTTGTTATGCCGGATATAGTGTTTGTCAAGTTTTATTGGAAATATAACGGCAATATCAACGGCGAATATATTGATAAGGACGGGTACATAAGAAGTTTTGAATTCACCGGGTTAGATCTG
>JALEJQ010000024.1 GCA_022769565.1 Oscillospiraceae bacterium | reverse complement strand
GGTTTCTTCGGCATCAGGCACAGTCGTTGTTACTTCGGTAAGCTGTCCTTCGGTCACGGCTTCGGATAACGCTGTTGTTTCTTCCGTAAGCTGTTCTGTAAGGGTCTCCGTGACCTTTATATCCTCGCTCTTTGTGCAGGCAGAAAGCATAAGAACCGCCGCAAGCCCTGCGTATATTGCAATTTTTCTCATTTGTGCAGCCTCCCGATATTTTGTTGCTTTTATTATAAGTCAATATACGGGAGAATGTCAATAAATGTAACTGTATTTCAATAATGTTGTAATAATTGTAACCGAAGCGCTGCGCTAAATGAATAGTGAATAATGAATAATATCGGTATCACCTGCGGCGATGAATTTTAAAATATCCGCCGAAGGCGCACCTTAATTATTCATTATTCACTATTCATTTTTTCATTATTCATTTAGCGAAGCGCCTCGTAGTCATCAAGGAAATGGTGCAGATTTCCGTCATAATCTTTGTATGACATGATAGTTTTAAGATTAACACCCTCAACGCTGCGAAAGATGTTCATTTCTATCTGGGGATTTATCTTGCAAAGATATGCAATGAGCTTCTTTATCTCCTGCCGCTTTGAGGTCTGCTCCTCGGAAGAAGAGGCAGCGTCGGTGAACCTGCAGGCACACTGGATAAAGTGCAGACCGTTGTAATCCCTCCACCGCTTAACGTCCTCTTCACGGATAAAATACATAGGACGGATAAGCTCCATTCCCTCGAAATTTGCACTGTGCAGCTTTGGCATCATAGTCTGTACCTGTCCGCCGTATATCATACCCATTAAAATAGTTTCTATAACATCGTCAAAATGATGTCCGAGAGCGATCTTATTGCAGCCAAGCTCCTTTGCCTTGCTGTAAAGATTTCCCCTTCTCATTCTTGCGCAAAGGTAACAGGGGTTGTTCTTGATGTTGAATACCGAGCTGAAAATGTCCGTTTCAAAAATAGTCAGGGGTATGTTCAGAGATTCGGCGTTTTTCTCGATTATACGGCGGTTTGCAGGACTGTACCCCGGGTCCATAAGAAGATAAATGACCTCAAACTCAAATTTGTTGTGCCGCTTTATCTCCTGAAACAGCTTCGCCATAAGCATGGAATCCTTACCGCCGGAAATGCAGACCGCAATTTTGTCACCGGGGTTTATGAGCTGATATTCATCAAGAGCACGGGTAAATTTGCTCAGGATACAAGCGTGGAACTTTTTTCGGATGCTTCTTTCTGCGTCCTCAGCCTTTGATTCGCCGCCGTCCAGCCTGTCACGCAGCCAGTCGATGTAGCCGCCGTCAAGGTTGCAGGCGTCAAAGCCCATGCCCCTCAGCTTTTCGGCAAACTCGCCGCCGATAATGCCGCCGCTGCCGCATACCACTATCTTTTTGTCTTTGGGCAGAGCAGCAAGAGCCTCCTCCCCCTTTTCGGGAAGAATATTAACAGCACCGTCTATATGCCCGAAGGAAAAGGAATACTCATCTCTTATATCCGCAATAAAACGGCTTTCCTCGGGCATTTCCCTTAATTCCTCGGCGGTGATCTCATTTTTCATATACGTTGACCTCTTTATATATATTTATTAAAATAAAGTATAACATACTGCAAAGAATTTGTCCATAGAACTTTGTAAAGGGATTCTCTAAAGTTTGAAGTTCCATTTTCTGCATTGAAAAAAATGCTTGAAATCCACGGGGTTTTGTGTTAAAATGTAAAAGAGTATAACTGCGGACGGGAAACTGTGCCGCTTTGAGAAAAATACTGCCGGAAGGAGCCTGCGATGGAAGCTAAGATCGTGCAGTTTGCGGTGAGGGATAACAATAACCTGTTTAAGCTGGAGCTTTACAGGACCTTGCTGCATTTTACGGAATTTGATTTTACTTATTTCTGGGAAAGATGTATCGATGCAGGAAGATCTGCCAAGAAAACAGGCAGGCTGCCCCAGAATACGGTGGCTAATGCGAAAAATGTCATTTCGGGCGTTCACCCTTACGTTGAAGCCCTTATAAACAGCGACTTTTCCGAAATAGTTACCGATTGTATCATAGAATATATCTGCCATTCCGAAAGAATAGGCTTTGAGGAGCTTTGGGTGCGCTGCATTTCTCCCAAGAATCTTTACGAAGAAGCTATTTTCAGCCGAATTTCCCAGTACAAGGTGGGAAAGGCTGTCAATCAATGGGAAAATATTGTCAGGCTGCAGGAATATGCCCGTAACAAGCTGGCGTTTATTTACGACTGCGACGGGGAAAATGTTCCTCAGGAGGAAGCTGTGCTGCGGACAAGGAAGGAATACTTCGACCTTGCCTATTCAATGGCGGCGAACGAGCTTGGCATTGACGGGGAAAAGCTGCCCTCGGTAAAAGTCAGCAGCCCCTCTCTTGCACCTAACGCCACGTTTATGAACGCTAAGGTGTCAAAGGCTATCTACCGCCGCTTTGCCGAGGCGCTGAGGCTTGGAGGGGATATGTCCGTTCCTGCTTCAAAGAACTGCGGACTTATCAAGGACAGACTTGCAATGGACGCTTACGCTTATGTAAGGGGCATGAAGCGTCCTGCGGAAATAGATATGCGCTTTGCACTGGAGGCTTTTGCCGGAGAAGCGGAGGAAATTTATCTTCCCGACAGCTTCAAGGCGGTAATTGACCTTGAATTTGACCTTATTATGAAAAACGGCATCGTACTGAGAAGGTGCGAGGACTGCGGAAGATATTTTGCCGCATATGACGACGGTTTCCTCTGCAACAGAGTGAACAGCTCTGGCATGACCTGCCGTCAGCAGTTTGAGACCCTTAAAGCGGCTATTGCCGAAGCTGCGGAGGCGGAGCGTGAAAGCAATGAAGCAGCTGCGGAAGAAGATCGGGACAAAAAGCAGGACACCGTTCCCCCGGAGCTTGAAAAGAGGGGACAGAAGATATACAACGCTTTGTACAAGCGTGTGGGCAAGGCAATGGACGAAAAAGAATTCCGTGAGTGGAGCCGCTATCTTTCCGATATGAAGCGCAACATCAAAACGGGTGAAGCCACCACGGATCAGCTTGCGGAGTTCCTCGATTATTCCGACAGGCTGTGCGAGGAAGTAAAGTCGGCAGTAAAGAGCAAGTCTCCCAAAAAGCCCGAGTTCAGATACCCCGAGGAGCCTTCGGAGCATACGGAGCAGCCGCAGCGGCAGGAACAGCCCGAGCGCATAGTTTTTGCCGATGAGGACCCCGAAATGGCGCACATACACGTTCCCGTTGAGGATGAGAGCGTACCGCTGCCGGAGATAATCAAGGCGGCTTCCGGCGCAGAGGTTGAGGTCAAGCCCTTCCGTCCCGAGACCTTCGACAGTGCGGCTGACGCTTTTATTGCAGGAGCCTTTGCCGCTGCGGAGGAAAAGACGAAGAAAAAGCCTGCGGAAATAAAAACTCCCCAGTGGACAAGACTTACAAGGGAAGAAGCCTACGGCAGACGGGAGGACGGGGAATAAATGAATTTTATCAACGAAGCTGCCGCTGTCAACGGACTTGCGGATTATATAATCAAATGCGGAGTTTGTCTTTACAATTCCGTGAAATATATATACTCCCTTGCGGAAAATGATTTTTACAACGTCAACATTAAGGACGTTCTTAAAATAATGCTCAACAATATGCCGGATACAGACCCTATAAAAACTCTCGGTCTGCGCATTGACGACTACACCTGCCGTGAAATGCAGAGCGAGGAGTACAACAGGGTGCTGCCCCTTATGGTGTTCAGCCTTGCGGTAAGGATACCCGTGCTGAAAAACGTTAAAAACGGCGAGGATTCCATGACCGACGACCAGCTTTACAGGCTTTACACGGCGGTCATTGACAAGGGCGCCGAAAATTACAGGGATATTATCACGGAATCCTTTCTCGAAACGAAATATCTTGTCAGAAAGGGCAAAAAGCTGCCGCCCTTTACTGCAGATTGGTACAAATCCTATATTTACAGCAGCGTTCCTGCGCTTTCGGAGATAACAAACAAGAATATGTTTCTTCTCGGCTTTGTGGACGTACTGTTTGCTATGTTTTATTCCTGTGTGGAGGACGGACTTTCACGGAAGGTGCTCGAATACGCCGCCGGAGAGGGTACCGTTCCCGATGAAAACAAAGAATAACGGAGGAAAATACAATGCCTGATCTGAACGGACCTGTTTTTCTCTGCGGCTTTATGGGCTGCGGAAAATCTACCGTGGGAAAGCTCCTTGCTTTGAAGCTTGGAAGAAAATTCACGGATATGGATGAATATATTGTAAATAAGCAGGGTATGTCTATCCCTCAGATTTTTTCGGAAAAGGGAGAGGACTACTTCCGCACCGCCGAAACGGAGGCTGTAAGGGAGCTTTCACAAGGGGGCGGAGTTATTGCCTGCGGCGGCGGAGCTATGCTGAAAAAGGTGAATGCGGATATTGCAAACGCTTCGGGCACGGTGGTCTACATTGACGTTGATTTTGAAAGCTGCTATGGCAGAATTTCCGGCGACAGGAATCGCCCTATCGTTACAAGCAACACCAAGGAGGAGCTTAACCTTATTTATGACGGAAGAATTCCCGTTTACAAGGAAAATTCCGCCCTCACCGTTGACGGCAGCGGCTCGCCCGAGGAAATTGCCGAAAGGATAATTTCACTTATAAACATTGTAAAGTGACCGAAAGGACAGCTTATGAGGTACATTGTTTCCCTGTGGAAAAGAATATTTGATTACAAAGGAACAAGCGGCAGAAAGGAATTCTGGGTACCCTTTGCCGTGAACGCAGGGCTTGCCGTTCTTATGTTTGTGCTTATGTGGCTCAAATACGAATATATTTCCTGGCTTGCGGTTCCTATAATCATACTTGCGGTATATCTTGGGGCTTCGGCTGTACCGTTTATTTCGCTGACCGTAAGGCGGCTTCACGATACGGGCAGGAGCGGCTGGTGGTACTGGCTTGTTTTTGCATTCGGCGTGGGGGCAATTGTCCTTATTATAATGCTTGCGGGATCAACGCAGTCCTTTGCCCCGTCGGATAATCTGTGGGTATCCGTTTACGGTCCGCCGCCCTACGAGGACGATTACGACCCCGAGGATAATATTAATGAGGACGTTTACGGTCCGCCGGAATATTTTGAGGACGACTACGATCCCGAAACAGAGGTGCAGGAGGTGGTTTACGGTCCGCCTGCATGGTTTGAAACGGACACCGATACAGATACCGAGCCTGCGGAAACGGAAATTTCTGCGGAAGAATCGGACGCTCCCGTTAACGGCAATGTGACGGACGCTGTTTCGCAGACAAATGCCGAAACTGCCGCCAAGGAAACAAAGCCACCCGAGGAAACAGCTGCCGAACCCGAAGAAACGGAGACGGAAGCTGAAACAGAGCAGGACATTCCCCTTGAGCCTTTTGAATCATACGAGAATATTATGCCTGCGGTCTACGGCCCTCCCGATTGGTTTGAATAAGGAGAAAAAATGGCTTCTTCACTTAATGAAAAAACGAAAATACGGCATATGACGCAGCTTGCGGATTTCCGTGACAACGACCTGCGGAAAAAGCCTCGGCTGAGATACCTTTTTATTGAAATGACTAACCTTTGCAACGAGCATTGCCGTCATTGCGGAAGCTCCTGCGGCGATTCTTCCTCCGAAGGTATGCTTTCGGGAGAGGAAATAAAGGCGTTTTTGAAAAAGACGGCTTCACAGTTTGACGTAAAGGAATTTCAGCTTTGCATAACGGGAGGAGAACCCCTGCTGCGGAAGGATTTTGCGGACATAATGGGGTACGCAAATTCCCTTGGCTACAACTGGGGAATGACCTCCAACGGTACGCTTATTGACGAAAATATGGCGAAAATGCTTGCGGAAACGGGAATGAAAACTATTTCCGTAAGCCTTGACGGTCTGCCGAAAACAAACGACTGGTTCAGACAGAAGCAGGGCGGCTTTGAGGCGGCGCTTAACGGAGTAAGGGAGCTTGTTAAGCGAAAGGAATTTAAGCACGTTCAGGTCACCACCGTTGTTCATAAGAAAAATATTGATGAATTACCGCAGCTGTATGAACTGCTTAAAAAGGAGCATATCCGCTCCTGGAGAGTGATAAACATTGAGCCTATCGGCAGGGCAAATTCCTGTAAGGAGCTGCTGCTTGACAAAGACGATTACATAAAAATGTTCTCTTTTATAAGGGAAAAACACAGCGACCCCCTGCTGCCCGTTACCTACGGCTGCAGCCATTATCTCGGCACGGAGCTTGAACGTGAGGTGCGCCCCTGGTATTTCCTCTGCAACGCAGGCGTTTACACAGCAAGCGTAATGTGGAACGGGGATATTGGCGCTTGCCTTGACATTGAACGCCGTCCCGAGCTTGTTCAGGGAAATATCCGCCGTGACGACTTCAAGGAAGTGTGGGAAAACCGCTTTGCCGACTTCCGCAATGACTTCAAGAAGCAGGGCGAATGTAAAAACTGCAAAGATTTCCGCTTCTGCGCAGGAGGGGCTTTCCACTCCTGGAATTTCGATGAAAACCGTCAGAATGTCTGCTTCAAAGGCGTTCTGTTCAAATAATTTATATCAAAGGAAAATGTAAAATGAGTAAAGTTTACGCACTTGGCATTGACGTTGGTTCAACTACCGTTAAAACAGTTATTCTTGACGAAAACAAGCAGATCATACATTCAAAGTATCAGCGCCACTTCTCAAAGGTAAAGGAAACAGTCAAGGAACAGCTTACGGAAATTGCCGCAGCTTACCCGGATGACAGCTTTAAGTTGAGCATTACGGGTTCAGCAGGTCTGGGTCTTGCAACAGCTTCGGAGCTGCCCTTTGTCCAGGAGGTTTTCGGCGCATTTATTGCCGTTAAGGAAAGCTACCCCGACGCTGACGTTGTTATCGAGCTTGGGGGCGAGGACGCAAAGATAATCTTCCTGACAGGCGGCGTGGAGCAGCGTATGAACGGCTCCTGCGCAGGCGGTACGGGTGCTTTTATCGACCAGATGGCTACTCTTCTCGGCATTACTACGGACGAAATGGACAAGCTGGCTCTTAATGCGGAAAAAATTTATCCTATTGCTTCACGCTGCGGCGTTTTTGCAAAGTCGGATATTCAGCCCCTTCTTAATCAGGGTGCAAAGAGAGAGGATATTGCCGCTTCTATCTTCCAGGCAGTTGTTGACCAGACGGTTTCCGGTCTTGCACAGGGTCGTGCAATAAAGGGCAAGGTGCTTTTCCTTGGCGGTCCTTTGTCCTTCCAGAAGGGTCTTAGAAAGGCGTTCGTTGATACACTGAAGCTGTCGGAAGAGAACGCCGTGTTCCCCGAAAATGCGCCCTGCTTTATGGCTTACGGCTGCGCTCTAAACGCTGCGGAGGTGTCGGACGAGTACAGGCTTGACGAGGTAATTGAACGCCTTGAAAATGCAAAGATGAATGACGATATAGTTACGGGCGAGCCGCTTTTTGCTTCAAAAGAGGAGTATTACGACTTTGTTGAACGGCATAAGAAGTGCGACCTTGCATATGAGAATATCGAAACCTATGAGGGCGACGCTTACCTTGGCATTGACGCAGGCTCAACTACAACAAAAATGGTGCTTATCACCCCCGACGGAAAGCTCCTTTTCCAGCATTACACCTCCAACAAGGGTCGTCCGCTGGATGTTATTTCGGGCAAATTAAAGGAAATCTACAGCCTTATGGGCGGCAGGATAAACATTGTTTCCTCTGCTGTTACGGGCTACGGCGAGGACCTTATAAAAGCAGGTCTGGGCGTTGATTTCGGCATTGTTGAGACCGTTGCGCACTACAAGGCAGCGTCCTTCTTCCAGCCTGACGTTGACTTTATTATCGACATCGGCGGACAGGACATCAAGTGCTTCAAGATAAAGAACTGCGCTATCGACAGCATTATGCTGAACGAAGCCTGTTCCTCCGGCTGCGGCTCCTTTATACAGACCTTTGCCCTTGCTATGGGTTATGATATTGCGGAATTCTCACAGCTTGGACTTTTTGCGGAGCACCCCGTTGACCTTGGCTCACGCTGTACGGTGTTTATGAACAGCTCCGTTAAACAGGCGCAGAAGGACGGCGCTTCCGTTGAGGATATTTCCGCAGGTCTTTCTTCCTCAATCATAAAGAACGCCGTTTATAAAGTAATCAGAGCGAAATCCGTTGACGAACTTGGCAAAAATATCGTTGTTCAGGGCGGAACGTTCCTTAATGACGCAGTTCTCCGCTCCTTTGAAAAGGAACTGGGCAGAAACGTTGTACGTCCTGCAATTGCAGGTCTTATGGGCGCATTCGGTGCGGCTCTGTATGCAAAGGAAAACTGCGGCGGCGAGAGGTCGAACCTTATTTCCCCCGAGCAGCTTGAAGAGTTTACATATCAGTCCAAACAGCTTAACTGCGGCGGCTGTACAGCCCACTGCAGCCTTACAATGATAACCTTTAACGACGGTCATAAGTTCATAAGCGGCAACCGCTGTGAAAAGGGTGCAGGAATAAAGCGCACAACGGAAGATCTGAACCTTTACGAATACAAGTACAAGCGGCTCCTTGGTACAGCGGAGGAAAAGCCTGCTATGCAGCCTAAGGCGAAGGTGGGTCTGCCCCTTGCATTGGGACTTTATGAGCAGCTGCCCTTCTGGAGCAAGCTGTTTGCAGAGCTTGGCTTTGAGGTGGTTATATCCGAAGAAAGCACCCGTCAGACCTATTATAAGGGTCAGAACACCATTCCCTCCGATACGGTGTGCTATCCTGCAAAGCTTGCTCACGGACATATCATAAGCCTGCTTGAACGTGGCGCAGACTTCATTTTCTGGCCTTGTGAAAGCTACAACGTTGACGACGGAGAAAGCGACAACCACTACAACTGCCCCGTTGTTGCGTATTACCCCGAGCTTATCAGGGCAAATATCCCCCAGCTTAACGATGAAAACTTTATTTCGCCTTACATTGATATAAATCTGCCGAAGCACTCCGCAGAGGTCATTTCCCAGTCGCTCAGCCGTTTCGGAATAACGAAAAAACAGGCTGCCGCAGCCCTTGAAAAGGCACACGCCGCTCTTGACAGCTATATGAACGACATTCAGACGGAGGGCGACCGCATCGTTGCAAGGGCAAGAGAACTGAAAATGCCCATAATCGTTATTGCAGGACGTCCTTACCACCTTGACCCGGAGATAAACCACGGCATACATAAGCTTATCTCCTCTCTGGGACTTGCGGTGATAACCGAGGACAGCGTTCATAAGTACGGCCATACGCCTAAGCTGGACGTTCTCAACCAGTGGACGTACCATTCCCGTCTTTATAAAGCGGCGCAGTACGTTACAAAACAGCCGGATATGCAGCTTGTACAGCTTGTGTCCTTCGGCTGCGGAATAGACGCTATCACTACGGACGAGGTGCGTTCCATACTGGAAAGCGGCGGAAAGCTCTATACACAGCTTAAAATTGACGAGATAAATAACCTGGGCGCAGCTAAAATACGCCTGAGAAGCCTTGTTGCAGCAATGGCGGAGAACAAGAAGAAGTAAAATCAGAATTGTTGTTAATCCAGCGCAGCGATAACGGGATTCCAAAGGGACGAGTCCCTTTGGCGCAGGTTCTTAGGGGCGCGGAGCCCCTAAGTCGCTCTCCGCAGAGAGCGAAATCTCCCTAAAATCAGCGCATACAGCAAAGTAACAGCAAAAGCAAACAAAGCAATGATAAAAAAGGCGCAATTCACATAAAAAAAACGGAACCGAGTAAAGTGTTGTATAACACAAAACCCTTGGAACCAATCAATGTGAATTGCGCCTTTTCTATCCCATAAAAACAAAGTACCCTCGGAGAAAATGTGCGGAGCGGAGCGACGTGCATTTTCTCCGACACGAAAACTTTGACACCGTTTTCTGCACAATCTGCCCTCGCAGAAAAATGCAAGGAGCAAAGCGACGAGCATTTTCCTGCGACACGGCAAACTATGTAACGTCCGCCCCTACAAAGTTTGTTGAACCACACCAAAAGCGTTGACCAACGGGCGCACACTGTGCGTCCCTACAGAGGAAATGTGTGGAGCGGAGCAAGGAATATTTTCCTGTGAGAGCGCTGCGCTCACGGATTTCAAAATACATCGCCGCAGGCGATACCATAATTCCACATTCCACTCTCCACATTCCAAATTAAAAATAATTCCCAATTTACTCAAAAACGCTCTTTGTCAGATATTTTATCATATCCTTGGGCGGTTCAAGATAATCATGCTTTATCCATTCGGTAAGCACTCCTGTAATCCCAAAGGCAATAAATCTGAAACGGTACCGCTCGGCAGGGTCCTTGGTGTCGTTAAGACCGAATTCTTCGCTGAGGGCAATTATCAGCACATTCATTTTGTCAGCTTTCATAAGCACGGAATTTATACTGCGTATGGAGTATATAAACTCAAAAAAGGTCATAAGATTTTCCGCAGAGTAAATGTGCTTTTTGTCAAGCAGCCTGTTCTCCGCCCAGCGCCGCCACAGCAGCTTTACTTTATATATAAGAACATCATCCTTTGAGGAAAACTGGCGGAAATAGGTTGCTCTGCCTACGTTGGCACAGTCGGTTATCTCCCGTACGGTTATTTTGTCGTAAGGCTTGCTTTCCATAAGCTTTATAAGTGCATCCGCTATGCACTCCTTTAAAAATTCCGTCCCCGAAGCTCTTCTTGTAACAAATTCAAGCATTTTTTATCATCTCCTGATACTATTTTGCAGGAAAGTATCATTTTCCGCCGCCGCTCTTGACAATATCAGAGTTACGATATATAATACTGATACAATGATACTTAAGTATCATATGATACCAAAGCATCCTATGGTGCTTGCAATCTATGGTATCACAAATGCTGTCATATGTCAAGGTCAAAAACAAAAGGTCTGATATTCCATGGGGGACGGAATTTCTCTGCCGAAGATGAAAGGATGGTCACGGATATGGATAACAGGATATATTATTTTATTCTTATGGCGGCACTTATATCGTTTCTCGGCTTTGTGCTGGAAAATATGTGGCTCGCCGTTACAAAGGGGTTTATCGACAACAGAAATATGACGCTTCCATTCCTGATGGGATACGGAATGTTCATTACCTGCTTTTATCTTATAATAGGAACGCCCGAGAGCTTTGTGCTTTTTGCTTCGCCGAGGCTGCACAGCAGGGCAATGCGGTATATCACATACTTTGCGGTAACGTTCCTTGTTGTAAGCGTTGGGGAAATAATTATCGGCAAGTTTACGGAAGGTTTTTTCGGTTTCTATTACTGGAACTACGAAAGACTGCCAATGCACATAACAAGGTACACCTCCGTTCCCACAAGCACAGGCTTTTCTGTAATAATCACATTCTTCATGGGCAAGTGCTTTATGCCGATACTTTACGCTCTTGAGAAGCTGCCCCTTGAATTTGTGAAGCCTGTTTCGGCTATAGCGGCGATGGCACTTACATCGGACTTTATAGTCAGCTTCAGGAAAATGCACATCAACCGTGCACCCAATCTGCGCTGGATAAGATACATCCGGGGCGGAAAAAGGCTGTCGGGTATAAAGGCGAAATAAAAAACAAGACCGTTATAACGTTCCGGCGTTACAGCGGTCTTTTTTCTTATACACTGCAAGATGATTTCCTGCTTTTAATCAAGCCGACGATCTTGTAGCTGTTGAAAACAGATTTATACTAATAACCATTTGTTCTATGGATAAAGACGGTGGATAGAATACGACCAATCAGGTAAACTTGTTTACCTTGAAGACGACCGCAGGCAGGCTGGTCTGTCGGTCAGCCCCTCTGTCACTTCGTGACACCTCCCCT
>JALEJQ010000021.1 GCA_022769565.1 Oscillospiraceae bacterium | reverse complement strand
ATCCCTCTGCAGTTTTCCTTTTAAAAGCTGTATCCGTATCTCTTGAATTCCTCACGCCATAAACAATATCGCATCCGCCGTAATATTTCTCGATCATTTCATCTATTGCCTCAATATCATCCTGCAGGTCGGCGTCAAGGGTTATCGTCATATCACAAAGGCTCTTGACTGTCATAAGTCCTGCAAGAAGTGCGTTCTGATGACCGTTGTTACGGGACAGCCTTATGCCCTGAAATATGGTATCATCTCTGTGAAGCTCAGATATTATCTCCCATGTTCTGTCACTTGAACCGTCATCTACAAATACAATGTGGCTTTTGCCGCTGATCCTGCCACTATCAATAAGAGAAAGCATTTTACTGCGCAGCTGCTTTGAAGTTTCCGGCAGCACCTCTTCCTCGTTATAGCAAGGGACTACTAAATACAATGTATCCATAGAAATACCTCAATTCCAAAATGCTATGATGTCCTGCATTGCTCTGCAGATCTCGGGGTAATCATTTTGATTAAATGCAAACGGTATTATCTGAACAGTATTCAGAATAACCGAAGCCATAACGGATAACGCCATAAATCCTCGGAACAAAGCCCTTTTTGTTTCATTGCAGCTCTTTCTGTAAAGCCAAAACAGCACCAGAAGCGCACCTATGACTATTTCCCAGGAAAAGTCAGCCGTATAACGCACCGCATATCCGCTTTCCCATGCCGAACACATTATCACAAGCGGCATAATTACACAGGGAAGACCTATCATTACAGCGTAACGCAGCTTTGTCCTGCGATCGGGCAGATACCGCAGAGCGTGTCCGCTTAACAGATAGCCAAAGCTCGGCAGCGCAAGGAAAAGTATGCCGGAAGTATTGCCTGCATCTGAGAAGAAATAGCCGTTTGCATTAAGCCGTCCGAAAGGAGTTGTGATATAGGGATAGTCTATTGTAAAGCTGGGAACGGCAAAGATGAAGTTGTAAAGCAATATCAGCACAAAAATCAAATGAAACTGTGAATTTACGAAGTCGTTTATTGTAAGGGAATACTGTATCCCAAAATCAAAGGGCGAGCCGAAGCGTGCATAGTTATACCACATCTGTACTGCGGCAAGGCTGCCTATTGGTACTGCTGCGCATGATACAAATGCAGCTCTGCCTGTCAGCTTGTCTGAAGAGCGTTTTACCGACATAGCAACAAACACAACTGCGCACACCGCATATACCGCAAGAGTTGGTCTTGACAGCACTGCAAGTCCGAGGCACAGCGAGCTTAGCGCAGTACGGACAAGAGATATTTTCCCATTTGATAAAATGTTTGCAGAAATAAGGAAATATGCTCCTGCGTTAAGGTACATAAAGCCCGAGGCGATCTCAATTTCATAGAATGTGGCTCTGCCTACGCTGAACCATATTCCGCACACGGAAAGAAGTATAATAAAACCTGCAATGATACAGCCCGACGGTACGCTTCTGAGCCAGCGTTTTACTATGGCAATATATGTAAATCCGAGAAATACAAGTCCTATGCAAGAAAATATCCACACAGCCATATCATTTGCAAAATAATTGCCTGTCAGCTTATGATAAGGAAGAAAACAGGTAATAACGGGAGCAATGCCATAGTAGGAATAATATTTTCCCTTGTAATACACATGATCCCATTCATATTTTACACCCTCAAGATCTCTTGCGCTCCAGTCATACGGTTTTTCCATAGCCATAAGCTCGGGAGAAGGCTCCATAAGCAGGCTTACCTGTTTATTTTCAAATGCGTCAACGATCTCCTGAGTGATCTGATCGCCTGCCTTTCGTTCCCAACGGGACAAAAAGCCTT
This sequence comes from Oscillospiraceae bacterium, assembly GCA_022769565.1. Taxonomy (GTDB): domain Bacteria; phylum Bacillota; class Clostridia; order Oscillospirales; family Ruminococcaceae; genus UMGS363. The sequence goes on along the minus strand of JALEJQ010000021.1, from coordinate 35,536 downwards.
CTTCGGGAAGCTTTATCATAATTATCGCAGACGCAAGAGCAACGGCTGCAGCTGTAAGTGCTGAAATACTTATGACGGTGAATTTACCGTTCTGACGGAAAGGTCTTTTCAGAAAGCCGGATACTGTTATACCATAGCACAGAGTTACTGCAAAAACAAGAAACCCGAAACGTATGGGCGAAATATCAAAGGGTACGGTATGATTCAGATGGATAGCCTTTATTGTTGCCGTATCGCCCTCGTTGAAGCAGGAAAATTTCAATCGCAGCCGTGAGACCTCGCCCGAAAACTGACACGCCATATACGCCGAATCAACATCTCCCCTGACTATCACATTTGATGCAATATCATTACGAGGTTCAATATTAGTTTCATCAGCCATATCCGCTTTAAGCTGTACACGCTTTGTATTATTGCCGAAATTCACACTTGCCATAACGGTTCCCACAGCCATATCAAGCTGCCGTAAATCAAGGATAACCTGTTCTGTTCCGTTAATAGTGACAGATTTATTTTCGCTGTTTACAGTATAATTGCCTTCGGAGATCACAAAATCTGCGGGAAATATAGTTTTAACGGGGTAATCGCCCATAATCATATTATAGGACGGCAGCTGAAACAATGTAAGTTCCAGCACTGCTGCAGCGATAACCATTTTGCGGAAGAAACGCAGGGTTCTGCTCTCCTTTTTCCTGAGAACGAAAGATGCTGCCATTATGAGAAGTGATGCTGCGCCGACAAGCGCAAGGCTGCCTTGATATGCGCCGAGCTTTATCACTTCCGCAGCATCAAGTATGCCTGAAACAAGAAAGATCAAAACTGCTGCAAGCCTTATCCTGTCCGCAAGCGTTATGCTCATCGTTATGTTTTTCTTTTCCATGAAAACCCTTTCCTTTAGTTGGAGGATATACAATTAAAGGACGCAAAACTTCATATGTACTCCTTGAAATTGTATGTATTTTATCATTACTTTTCCTAATTATAATATATACGTTCAAAAAAAGCAATGATAACCATATGCGTTTTTGTAAATTTCAAGGCATAGGTTCAAACTTTGCCAAACACCGACGTAACGTATATAGCTCCTTCCCGTATCTCCGCAAATATCTCCCCGTTCATCTTGTGCATAAGCTGACGGCAGATGTAAAGTCCCAGACCGCTGCCCTTTTCGTTTGCAGCATTTGCACCTCTCCGGAAACTGTCGAAAATATGGGGCAGTTCCGTATCCTCAAGAGTACAGCCGCTGTTGCATACGGTCACAAGAATACATCCGTCCTCCTCCGAAAAACCGATAGCAATGCTTTTCCCGTCACCGTATTTCACAGCGTTTTCCATAACATTCTGCAAAACCTCCACACTTCGGTCAAGGTCGCCTTTCAGCAGGCAGTCGGAATAGTTTTCCACGGAAAAACAAGTTTTTATCAGCGACAGCTTTTCCGTGTAGTACAGCTTTATTTTATTCACAAGCTCCGAGAGGTAAAATTCACCGTTGTTTACATCAAGGCTAAGAAAATCCTCTCTTGAAGCGGTGATTATCTGCGAAACATAGCTTTCTATCTCATCGGCTTTTATATTGATATTTTCGGCAATTTCAAGCTGTTTTTCGGGGCTGTCGTAAAGTCCTTTGGAAAGCGCCTTTGAGTACAGTTTTATTGCAGACAGCGGAGTTTTTATATCGTGGGAAAGGGATAAAAGCAGCATTTTCTTATCCCTTTGCAAATCAAGCTCACGCTGCTTCTGCTGCTCCATATTCTCACGGAGCAGGTCAACTCCCCATATAAATCTGCCGAAAAAGCGGTTTTTCGTTTCCTTTACGGGCGGTGTAAGATTGCCCTTTGACAATTCATAAGGCACCTCCGTCAGCTTCTCAAAGGGTGACAGAATCTTTACCCGTATAAAAACAAGCACCCCAATGATAACTGCCGACATTACCCCGAGAATAACATTTACCGTAAATATAACGCCGCTTTTGTCCGACCTTATATCCGCTGTGTAGTCAAAGCGGTAAAGCTCCCCGTTTATTTCACGGATAATGCAGTCGCTGTCGGTATCGTAAAAGCCGCTGCCGTATTTTTCAATGTCGGTCACATACCGGCAGTCCGATATATCCACGCCGGCAAAGCCGTTCTGCTCTATTTCAAGTGCCAGACGGCTTATCTCAACACGGTATGGTCTGCCGCTGTCGCTGTTATCTGTAAGCAATATCACATTTGCAGCAGCGAAAACGGCAATTATCACAGCGATGACCGCCGCAGAAATTCTGTTAAACGCCTTCATATTTGTACCCCATACCCCACACGGTCAGAATTTTTTTTGGCTCCTTGGGGTCGTCCTCTATCTTCTGCCTGAGCCATTTTATGTGCACCGTCAAGGTCTGCTGCTCGGAAAAACTGTCACTGCCCCATATTTGATTGAAAATGTATTCCTTGCTAAGTGCCTTTCCCCTGTTTTCCATAAGCAGCACAAGCAGGTCAAATTCCTTTGAGGTCATTTCAAGGGGAATACCGTTTTTGTATGCCGTACGGCTTATCTTATTTACAAGGATATTTCCGTCATTCAGTTCGTCAACGGCATATCTCCGCTTGAAAATGCCCCCTATTTTCGCAAGCATAATATCAATGTCATAAGGCTTTTCTATGTAATCATCCGCACCCAGAACAAGACCGTTCAGCTTGTCCTCCTTTTCGGTTTTTGCGCTGACGATAAGGATAGGCGTGTTGCTTTCCTCACGGATCTTTCTGCACACCGCAAAGCCGTCCATACCGGGGAGCATTATATCAAGCACAATAAGCCTTGCGCCGTATTTTTCGTACAGCGACAAGGCTTTTTCACCTGTTTCCGCAGCTGACACCGTGTAATTTTCCGCACGGAGAAAATCGCACAGCAAATCGGCAAGCTCTTTATTATCTTCAACGATTAAAATGTCAGTCATAGATTATCCTTTCTGCATAGGCGGATACGGCGAACTGTGTCCATACAATTCCGGCGTTTACCAACCTAACTCTAAGAGCCAGTTGTTGAGCGCACGCTCACGCTCTCTCATATGCGAAGCGTTTTCATATCTGTCTAAATTATACTCCCCTTTTATGTTTCCGTCAACTATGTAAAGCACTCTTGTACATTTCGCCGCAACCTTTACATCGTGGGTGACAAGCATTATTGTGGTACCGCCGCTGTTCAGCTTTGCAAGCTCATCCATTACCTCGTCGGATGAAGTGCGGTTCAATGCACCCGTAGGCTCGTCGGCAAAAATCATCTTCGGGTCGTTTATCATACTGCGGCAAATGCAGGCACGCTGAAGCTGTCCTCCGGAAACTTCGTTGATGTCGTTGTCGGCAATATCGATAATGCCAAGTTTACGCATAAGCTCCTGTCCTCGCTGTACCGTTTCCCTGCGGCTTTCGGTATTCTTGCTTGATTGTACCGCAGGAAGAATTATGTTGTCAAGCACAGTGAGATTTTTAAGCATATACATCTGCTGAAAGATAAATCCCATTTCGTCAAGGCGCAGGTCGGCAAGCTCCTTTTCACCCATTTTGGCAATGTTTTTTCCGCAGAATGATACCTCGCCTGCGGTGACGCTGTCCATTCCTGAAACGGCGTAAAGCAGCGTTGATTTGCCCGAGCCTGAGGGACCCATTACTGCCACCATTTCGCCCTCGGAAACGGTGAAATTCACGTTTTTCAGCACGTTGTTCTGGCGCTTGTTCACGATATATGTTTTGCAGAGGTCTTTTACTTCAAGTATGTTCATAGTGATTTCCTTTCTTACTCAATGTTGGCAGTATCGGAGGATTTGATTTTTCTTGTATAAAGCGATGTCAGAAATGCGCTTGCAGCAGTTGTAACAAGTATCACAAGAGGAAAGACAAGGTACATTTCTATAGAGTCAAGGACGTAGTTTACCGTCGTTTTCATACCCATCATCTTGAAAATAGGGTCAATACAAAGGTGAGTCAGGGGCATTGCGAAAATTTCACCGATAATTACCGCAATAATTCCAACGAATAAAAATCGTAATGCGTGGTAAGCGTAGATCTTGCCGCCCCGTGTGCCGATCGCTTTCATAAGGGCAATTTCGCCCTGTTCCTTTGCAATAAAGGAGCGCTCCATAAGGACGGTGATAAGTGCGGTCAAAACTATGGTCAGTATTGCCACAAGCAGCTTTACATTGTCAAGGGTCTCCGAAACGCCTACGTTTTTTTGCACCCATTCGCTGCAGGTCAGTATATCTTCATAATCGGGATAAAGTCCTTTTATCTTTTCAATTCTGCGCTGTATCTCCGCATTGTCCGGGTCGTCGGTAAACCTTATCTGTAAACTTGTACCGCCGCTTGCCTGAATATAATTTATCTCCTCATCTGTGTGAAATCTTATGACCGAACCCTGCATATTCATTGACTGGAAAAATGCCGTGATAATATATTCTTTTTCTCCGTCACCTTTTTTTATTGTTATAGTGTCGCCTATATCTGCCTTTATACTTTCGGCGGCAATTCTTGTTATAGCGATCTCACGGCTATTTCGGGGTGCAGTTCCCGAAGTGTATTCGTACATATCCATAGTCGAGCCTGTACCCTGATAGGTCGTGATCTTGCTTTCACAGCCGTTATGAGATGCGGTAAAATTGAAGAATAACTCCTGTATGCACTCTGCAGGCATACCGTTTTCGGCAAGAGTTTCTTCCATTTCATCAAGATAGTCTTCAAGCTTTTCACGACCGCCCTCTGTCATAAAATTCATTATTTCATTGCCGGGATTCATTGTGACATCGCAGGGAGCCATACCAAATGTATTTATAAGGCTGTCGCTTTTCAAGGTCGAAGCCGTTGCGGAAAGCATGAGCAGCAGCGAAAGGCACAGAAAGAAGGTAAGAGTGATAATAACGTACCGCTTAGGGCTGCTTAAAATATCATTTGCAGCAAGAAATTCTGTTGTTCCAAGTTTCGATTTACCGAGGCTCATTACGCTCTTTTTGCGGAAGCGTTCGCCTGTCTGACCGTTGCGTATGGCATCAATGGGAGTCATTTTCTTTACCTTGCCCGTGCAGCCGAAGCAGAACAGAAGAATTACCGCAACAACGAATACCGCACAGATAACGTTGATAAACGCTGTGTTCTGACTGCTTATAATGACCGACTTTGATGAAACGTTCATAAGCATTTTTCCGAAGGGAAAGCTGAGGGCAAGACCAATTACCGCACCAAGCACCGAAAGCGCCGCATATTTCACAAGATACAGTCCCCGTATTTTCATATTGCCGATACCGATAGCCTTCATCACGCCTATCTCACGGAATTCTTCGGAAAGCGTAAAGGTGATAGTGAAGCGCAGCACTACAAATGCTATTGCAATAAGTATAAGGCTCACCACAAGAAGAATGCCTGTTACGATCATATCAAAAACGTAAGTGAATTTGATAAATGCTCTGTCCATTGTTAAAATAAAGCTGCCGGTTATATCCGAAATTTCTGAAAGCATTTTTTCAACATCGGCGGTGTGTATATAACAGAATTTTCCGCCGTACATTTTGCTTATCATTTCATCCGATGTAAATGCTTTAAGATCCTCGGTACTGATAATAAATCTTGCCATCGAAGTCAATTCCGAGCCGAGAACAGCGTCCTTGAAGCCGCCTGCAAGGGTGAATTCCTTACTCACATCGTTGACTTTCACAGTGATCTTATCGCCAAGCTTAAGACCGGTATTTTCCATTGCGTAGCTCGTCATATAGAACTCTCCGGGCTTAACATTTTCAAGAATACTTCCGTCATCAAGAAAATAATTCATTGAAATATCCTTGTCGCTCTGCAAAATTTGTATATTTGAAGAGGCATTCAGCGTCTCGCCGTCACGGAGGACATTTGACTGCGCCATATAGAATATCTCTTCAACACCGAAGCTGTCAATGCTTGGCGCATTTTTTATGATTTCATCAATATTATCATCCGAAGCCTTGTTCATAGTTGCCGCAAAATAATCCGGTGCATCCGCCATGTCAAAATAGTCGTCAAGCGCCGTTGTAACGCTGATTATATTGTTCACACTGCTCGCCACAAACATTGAAGCCAGTATTATAAATACCAGCAGGATAACATTCATTGCCCTTTTTCGTTTAAGGTCCTTTTTCAGTATTCGCAGATACATTTTCATGCTCCTTTCATCGTTGTGACTGTATTGTAGCATAGAAATTATTAAATAATCCTTAAATCCGAACTCACAGCTTTTATATACTAATTCTAAATCGTTCTATAGACAAAGGCGGCAGATAGAACACAGCCAATAAGGTAACCACGTTTACCAAGGTAACTACGTTTACCTTGAAGAGCGACCACAGCAATGCTTGGTGCCTTGCAAGGGAGCTTGACGATGAGTGGCTGGGTTATAGCTGCCTCCCTTGTCTATAGGTTGATTTGGAATTAGTATAAGTATAAGTATAAAATGATCCGTAAAATCAAAAAAGCAAGTCTGACAGAACTCTTTGTACGGACTTGCTTTTGTGTATTTTCTCGTATCATTCAATATTACTCGCAGCTGTTCACAAAGGAGTATATCTCATCCCAGCTGTGCACCCTTGTTATGTTTTCGTGCTTGACCTGCTTGTTGTAAGGCGCATCAAAAAGCAGTACCTTTACGCCGTTTTCCGCAAGATAAAGCGCAATGTCGGGCTTGTCGTCTATCATAATATCCGCCGATATGCGCCTGCAATATTCCAGCTTCCGGGGCGGCGTGTTTTTCTCGGAACAGAAGAAAATATCACCGAATAAAAAACCGTTTTTCCCCGTCCATTTTCTGAACATATTCCTGCTCAGACCGCCAAGGGGATTTTTCATAGTTGAAAATTTCCTTGCAGTTATAACATACAGACTGTGCCCCTGAGAACAGAGTTTACCGCAAACTGCCGAAGCGTTTTCACGGGGTTCCAGCCTGCAGCAGTAATCATAAAAATGTCTTAGCCCAAAAAGAAATTCCCGTGCCTTGCTTTCACCGAAAATCTCGGCTGTTGTATAGCCTGCAGGGTCAACAGGCTTATGCCCGAAGAATTTTTCGCCGTATATGTAATTGAATTCCGACATATCCGTAAGTACGCCGTCAGCGTCTGTTGCTATTACCATTATTCACCTTATCTTTCATCTGAACTATCTGCCGTCTTATCTCTTCTGTGACCTGCTCCGCAGTTTTTCCGACAGGATCAACAGGCTTGCCGAATTTTATGCTGAGAGGATATTTTCTCATTTTGAGCATATCAAAAAGCCGTGGCATTTTCTTGTTTACGGGGTATATTTCCCTTGCTCCGTCTATATAAACAGGCACTGCCTTAACGCCCGACTTTATTGACAGCAGCGCCGCTCCCTTTTTGAATCTGCCAAGCTTTCCCGTTCTTGTACGGGTGCCCTCGGGGTGAATAAGCAAGAATCTTTTTTCACTTTTCAGCACGTTAATCGCACGTTTAAGAGAGGGTGCAAAATCTCCCTTTCTTTCAATTGGTATTCCTCCCGAAATTCTGAAAACACGCCGTGAAACAGCCTTGTCAAGATGCTCCGCTGCGATAAGCGCAAACATATCGTTAATATTGACAGCACCGCTGAGAGCCGCCCATACCCACATACAGTCAAGGTCGCTTTCATGATTGGGACAGAAAATATATCTGCCCCCAAGGTCAAGGTTTTCAAGTCCGTACACTTTAAATTTGTACATATGCTTTGTAAGACCGGTGAACATTTCAAACAATTTTAAGTCGCCGTCCGTTCTTTGCATCGGATAGCCTTCAAATTTTTCACGGAGCTTTGCCCTGTCCTCTTCTCCGGAAAGTCTGGAGCAAAGATTCTTTACCGTGCGGCATTCGTATATACTGCGTGGCATAAAAGAAAGCCCGTTGTCCTCGGCAATTGCTATAAATTCCATAGCCGCAAAGCTGTCGCCGCCCAGTTCAAAGAAATCGTCATTCGCTCCGACACGAGGGATACCCAGCACCTTTGCCGCAATTCCGCAGAGCAGCTTTTCCGTTTCATTTTCGGGAGCGGTGTATTCCCTGTCCGAAAAGGCTGTGTTTATATCCGTCAAGGGCAGTTCGTTCCTGTTTATCTTTCCGCTTGGGGTCATAGGCATACGGGGCAGCCTGACAAATATATTTGGTATCATATAAGAGGGCAGCTTTTCCGAAATATATGAGCGGAGCGCTTTTTCATCTATCTTATTTTTGCAGGTGTAGAAGCCTGCAAGATACTTTTCTCCCCTGCTGTCGTTTCTGCATACAACGGCTGTGTGTTCTATGCCCTCGAAGCTGCCCATAACGCTTTCTATCTCACCAAGCTCTATGCGCAGACCACGGAGCTTTATCTGAAAATCCTTTCTGCCAAGGAATTCTATATTTCCGTCGGAGCGCACAAGACCCATATCCCCTGTTCTGTACATAGTTTCTCCGTCAAAAAACGGGTCGGACAGGAATTTTTCCGCCGTAAGCTCGGGGTTGTTGATATAACCCTTTCCCACGCCGTCACCCGATATGAATATCTCTCCCGTTATACCGACAGGAAGCGGCTTTAGCTCGTTATTGAGAATATATATCCGTGTATTTGCCACAGGCTTTCCTATGGTAATATCATTTTCATCGGCAGGCGTAAGAGCCGACCATACGGTAGTTTCCGCAGGACCGTAAATGTTGTATATTTCTGCACGGGTGTATTTTTTCAGTTCTCTGCAAAGTTCTGCGGAAAGCTCCTCGCCTCCAAGAATAACGGTGCGGAGCACGGAAAGATAGCTGCGGTCGTTTTTATCAAAAAGAAAGCTGCGCATTTTCGTGGGAGTAGTCTGTATGACCTGTGCGCCGCTTTCCGTAATGAGCCTGCTGAGAGCCTTTTGGGAAACCGCCTGTTCGTCGTCTGCAAGATATATCACCATACCGTTCAGCAGGGGCAAAATGCTTTCCGTAACAAAAATATCAAAAACAATATCCGTTACCGATACAATGCTTTTTACATCTTCCCTTATTATTCTTCCTGCAACGTTGAACTCATTGGCAGAACAGTAATTCATCACATTTCTGTGAGTTACCGCCGTACCCTTCGGCTTGCCCGTTGAACCCGATGTAAATATTACATAACACATATCATCGGGACAGCCCTTGCTCAAAGGCGTTTGGCAGCTGTAGGAATAATCAAAATTTTCAAGCTTTATTTCCTCCGCAAGCTCACAGCTGCAGCCGCAGGTCAGCACCAGCCTTGCTTCAACGCTTTTCAGCATAAGATCCGTCCTTTGCAGCGGAAAATCGGGAGAAACGGGCATATATGCGCCGCCGGTTTTCAGCACTGCAAGCATAGCAATGATGATATACGGACTTCTGTGTGCGATTATGGGTACAACATCGTTTTTGCCTATTCCCTTGCCGTGCAGGAAATGTGCCAAAGCGTCGGACATTTTATCCAGCTGTCCATATGTATATTTCTTCTCTCTGAACACAAGAGCGTTCTTATTCGGTTCCTTTGCCGCAAGCTCGGAAAACGCTTCGTGAACGCATTTGTCCTTCTGATATGGGGCAGCAGTGCTGTTAAAACGGTGAATGAGCAGTTCAAATTCTTCATCGGGAAGAACAGAAACGTCCTTCACGGTCATTTCCTTATCGGCAATTATCTGACGTACAATATACTTTATTCTTTCCGCAAAAAGCCTTATTTCCTCCCGGTTTGCAAAAATATCCGTCTGATAGTCAATGGTAATAGTGTAGCTGTCAAGGCTGTCACGGTTGTCAATGTGAAAAGCAAGAGGTACCTCGCAGTATCCGTTTGAGAACCATTCGGTTTTTGCAGGAATATCGGTCTTAGCGTTCTGACAGCTTACCATTACATCAAAAAGCCGCCCCGAAAAGCCTGTTTTTTCCCTTATTTCACGAAGAATATCGCCATAGGGCAGCCTTCTGTGCCGAAATATCTCCCTGTGGCTGTCAGCTGTTTTTCTGCAAAGTGAAATGACGCTTTCATTTTCATTTACCTCTTGGTTAAGGGGTATGGTGGAAATAAACATTCCTGCGGTGTTTTTCTCCCTTGCGCTGCTCCTGCCAAGCACAGGCACGCCTATTGTAACGGTTCGGTTATCACGGTTTATTTGGGAGAGGTAAAGTATTACTGCGCTTTCAAAAAGTGCCGCTAAGGAAATGCTGTTTTCCTTGCAGAATTCATCCGCCGCCTGTGACAGTTCCGAGGGAATGACCGCTGTGTATCTTTCGGCAGCAGCACTCACATTAGTCCTGCGGCACAGCCTTATCGGCGTTTCTTCAATATCACGGCTGTATTTTTCCGACCAGTAAGCACGGTCGCTCTCATATTTTTCCGATGATAAATATTCATTCTGCTTTTCGATACATTCGGTAAAGCTGCAAATCCTGCCGTCTGCGCTGCCGCCGCTGCAAAGCTGCTTGTATATGTCATACACATCTCTTGCAAGTATGCTGTAAGTCCATGCGTCCGAGATAAGATGGCTTGCGCACAGCATTATACCCGTTCTGTCGGGCAGTTCAAACACGGTCATACGAAACATTTCGGAGCCGTTCATCTCAAATGGGATATAAGCCTGTCTGCGGCAGAAATTTCTCATCTCATCGCAGGAGGAAAACTCTGCAAAACCTACCTCATTGCTGTTTTCCGCAGTTACATACTGCACCGTTTTTCCGTTTTCGGTGCAAAATCTCAGCCTCAGCGCTTCCTGCCTGCGGATAATAATGCTCACAGCCTGCATAATGCGTTCTCTGTCAAGTTTTTCTTCAAAGATCACCGCTCCGCAGAGTACGGATATGCTTGTTCCTTTGTAAAATCTCTGCAGATCATCTATATTTTTCTGAGCCGATGTCAGAGCGTACTTTTTCATAAATAATACCCCAAAGTGTTATAAAAATCCAATCAAAGCCGACTGCTGTATCAGAGTGACCCCGTAAATTATTATATCATCGCCGTTATCCTATGTCAACGCAGGAAATACAGAATTTGCAAAAAGACTTACCTCATTAAAACCACCCAAAACAAACAGCGGACGCCGCATTTTCTGCGGTATCCGCTGTTTTTGTGTCAGTTTAGCTTGATGTCAGTGCTGTGGAGAACACTTTTTGCAAGTTAATTCGAGGTGAAGTCTTATTCTTCGCCTGATTCTTGATCAAAGCCGTTGTCGCCGTCATCAACTTCCGGAGCTTCGTAAGTAACGGAAGTAACTATGCAGTCGGTGTCGTTGCTGAAGAACCCGAATATATTATTTGTAATTGAGTTTGCATCAGAGCCGCTAAGTGTGAATTCAACCTTGTATTCTCCATTAAAAGTTATATGACCGATTGGTTCCACTTCTACGTTTTCGTCATATACAAAAAGTGTAAATCTACCTGAAACAGGCTCCTTGAATGTTACAACTATCTTGCCGCCTTCCGCAACGTTAGTTCTATTAAAAAGCAAGTAGTTGTAGGCTTTTAAATCAATTCCGTCACCGAAATTATGTCCAACGGTATAAACAATATCGGAAGGGTTCACAATTTCCTTACCATTGAGAGTACCGTTAACGATCTTGCCGTCTGCATATACAGTTACGGTGTAAACGGGAGAACCGTCCTTGTTCTTTGCAGATGTGAACTTGAACGGAGAAACGGGATCGCCGCCGAAGGTCTTTACCTTCTGCAGAGTTACGCCGAAGCCGATAACAAGGTTACCGGAAAGTGTAACGTCACTCTTTACGCTTATTTCAGCGTCGCCTTCATCGGAAGATACGAGGGTAACAGACTTGTACTTGCCCTTTGCGGGAAGTGCCAGCTTTGCCCATTCGTATTTTCCTGCGGGGAGACAAATAGTGTACACGCCATCTGCGTTAGCAAGTCTTGTGATGTCTGCAATTGCATTTTCATAGGTGTCATAAGCACGGGTTTTTGTTCCGTCGCTGACGGTTACTTCCGTACCATTTGCAACAGCAAGGAGCTTAGTTCCGGAACGAACTGCTGTGAATTCTGAGCCGCCGTTGATAACAACAGTACCTGAGAAATAGTCGCCTGTAAGTGCTGCTATCTGGTCGCCTGCCTTAACGCCGTCGATCTGAACATAAAGCGTTCCGGGTCCACCAACATAGCCATCTATAATAGTACCCAGCTTAACGTTCTTACCGACAGCAACAGGATACTTAAGAATTGTCTTGTTGAAGAGAGTATGAACCTTTGCTGCAAAACCGGCTTTGGCATCGAGAGTCATGGTACCATCCCATCCAATCGTACCAACATTTACCTTACCGCTTATCTTTACATTGCCGTTAAACCATACATAACCCTTGCCGCTTACATTTTTAAGCTGATTTACAGAGTTTTCTTTATCGTAAGAGAACTTACCAATGCACCTTAAATCATAGTTGCCGGTATTTACGCTCATCTCAACGACCTTACCGTTTTTGTCGACCTTGTTAATGGTAACATTGCCGTCTATATAGCAATCACCGGTAAGAGTAATATCGCTTGTTACATTGATAGTGATGACAGATCCCGATCCGTTAAACTGAATGGAATTGTACTTGTTAGCTGAAGGAAGAGGCAGCTTGGAATAGGTCTTGCCGTTTGCGTTAGTAACGCTAACAAGATATACAGCGTCCTTGTTGTTAAGTCTGTTGATATCCTTCATTGCGTTTTCAAGGGTGTCATAAACTCTTGTTGCATAAGGTTCTCCGTTTTTGTATTCATCAACCTTTATAACGCTTGATTCGGAAACTGCAACAAGGTTCTTGTCAGAACGTGCAACAACCAGGTCGCTGTCGTCGTCGCTGCCGTCGATTTCGATCATTTCTGCGGTGTAATCGCCTGTGATAGACGCAATAGCGTCACCTGCTTTAACTCCGTCGATCTTAACTGTAAGAGCTTCATCACCGGAAATATCGCCGAACTTAACGTTCTTAGCGTTTGCCTTGTCATATACAAGCGTACCGCCAAAAGGGGAAACAAATACAGAAGCTGTGAAGGAGGATTTTGTACCTTCAAGAGTTACTGTATTGCCAAAGAAAGCAAATGCTCCGACATTTACCTTGCCTGTTACAACAACGTCCCCGGCTGTATTGAATGTGTCTGTACCGCTGATGTTAGCGATCTGGCTTACAGTTGATTCTTCAACAGTCTTTACAGAGAGACTACTTGCTAACATTGCATACTTGCCAACATTTACGCTGATAGGAACAACTGTTGTTTCCTTAGTTGTCTTGTTTACAGTAACCTTGTTGATCGTGATTCCTGTATCAACAGTAAGGTTACCTGTAAGCGCAAGGTCGCTTGTTACATTGATAGTAACAGGTTCGTCAGCTGTGTAAGTGAGCCAATCATACTTTCCTGCATTGGGAAGAGGCAGCTTTGCAATAGGCTCGCTGAACATAGCCTGAGTGATCTTGAACTCAACCTTATCGTCTTTGCTGCCTGTTGCGTTGATGTCCTTGATAGCGTCGTCAAGGCTTGCGTAACGTGCAACATTGCCGTTTACTTTTATCTCAACAAATGATGTATCGGTGGACTTTGCAACCAGCTTGCCGTTTTCCTTAACGATGTAATAGGATTCGTCCTCTGCAAGGTTTTCATCGCAGGGAACCAGCTGATCTGCATAAGGACCGCTGATAGAAGCAATTACGGTGTCTTCAACGATCTGAACTGTCTTGCCTGTTGTGGGGTCAACAAGTGCAAACTTGATATGATCCGATTCACTGTCAAAGCCCAGCTTGCCTATAGACGCAGGCTTTTTGGTGTTCTGTGTAAGAACGAGAGCAATTTCATCTTCACCTGCATCGCTTGCGACTCCTGCTGCAGAGAACGCACCCTTTACCGTAAGAGAGCCCTCAAGACAAAGCATATTCTTTACAGTAAGATTTCCGTTGACCGTAACGCTTGTCTTGTCGATAGCCTGGGGTTCAAAAGCGTTAGGAGCTGCCTTAATACCGGGTCTGGTAGGTTCTGTTCCACCCCAGATATAAAGATCGTTAGCGGAAACGTTGCCGTTAATGGTAGTACCGCCGAGCGTAACTTCTCCCGTAGACTTTATGTCCTTGATCTTACCTGTTACACCTTGAAGAACAAGTCCATTTTTACCTGTATTAAAGCTGAAATCAACAGTTTCTGTGGAATTCTTCTTAACGGACTTAAGGATAATGTTACCAAATGTTGTGCCTTCTGTTATGGAAACAGTAGTGCCTGTGAATGTAAGAGTTTTTCCGCCGCCATCGATATACAGATAATCATATGTACCTGCCTTAGGCATTGTGAGTGCGCCGCCAATATTTACATCGGCAAGAAGCTCTACGACGTATTCTAAATCCTTTCTGCCGTTCTTTGCATTATCGGCAATGTAGTTAAGAACATCTGACCACTGTGCAAAGGTTACATTAGGCTCATCACCGAAATAAACAGAAAATACAGTTTTCATTACCTTAACTTCGGAGCCAACTTTTGCAAGAGTATACTCAATTCCGTCATCGGGGAGGCTGTTTTCGTCGATAACAAACTTGGAAAGGTCTGCTGTCTTTGAAATAAGCACGGTATCACCGTTTTTGAATTTATTGTTACTTGCAGAAATAATGATAGGCTTTTCTGTTGTTACCGTTCCTGTAATGGTAACGGGGGTGAAATCTTCTGCATCTGCATAGCGGATTCTACAGCTTTTATTGGAGTCAATTACTTTTACATTGGTGAATCTTGCATTACAGTTGCCAACTATAATAACTTCGCCGTCATATCCGTAAAATTCAAGGGTTGCTGCTTCTAACGTTGTTGCTGTTTCACCGTCCAAATTGAACCCAACAGCTAATGTACCAACAACAGTTCCAAAGCCGGAAATGCTGTAAGTAATATCTTTGCTCTCAAAATCAAATGTTAGAACCGACTTTGAACTGCCCTTAACTGTTTTCAGAGTTTTTGAAATAATACAACCGTCAACAAAATTCTTGTTTGCCGTAATTGTAAGTCCCTTTGTTTTGTCGGAGGATTCAAGAGTGATGTTATAAAATTTAACATCTGTAGGGAGAGTAAGAGCGGTGTTGTCAATTGTAAAGGTATGACAGCCGCCGTCTACCGTTACGCTCTTAGCCTTTGTAGCCGCAGGGAAGGTTATCTTGCCCTCGGTAACATCGGAGAGAAGCGTAATTGTGTAATCCTTGGTCTTGTCTTTAATTGCAGCAAGGACTTCTGTCCATGTTTTGCAGTTAACGCCATCTTCACCGTCGGAAACGGTGTATTTCACCTCGGGTTTCGGCTCTTGTGGAGCTTCGTACTTAACGGAAACGACAACGCCTTTCGTTCCGACGATAGCAAAACCTGAGTCAGAAATATCTTCTGCCTGATTTTGGTTAAGAACAATGGATAAGGTATCTGAAGCTGTATTGGAATCAAATGATTCGATCGTTTCACCGAGTGAATTTTTAATCGTAAGACTACTAACCTTCTCCTTAAAGCCAATGGTTATCGTGCCGCCCTCTTCAACCGAAGCAGCTTCAAACTTCATGCTGTACTTGGAAAGGTCAACGCCTGTTTCGCTTTCATAAGGAAGAGTGTAGACCGCAGGTTCGGCGTATTCAACGGAGGTTACGGTAACGCCTGCACCGGAAACAACAAACTTTCCGTTTGTTAAATATCCTGCAAGCTCTTCATCAAGAACAAAATCAAAGCTGCTGTTTGATTCAAGTCCCTTAACGATATATGCGCTATCCTCTTCAACATATGTAGAACCGGGTACATTCATATTTACCCAATTCCCGCTGTCGTCCACATAGTAGAACTTCAGCTGCGCCTCGTCACCCTGTACAGGAGTGAAGTTTACGGTCAATGTGCCGTCGGCTTCGGCTGATGTAGCAGGAAGAGTTATTCCGTTCCAGTTAAGCGTTGTCTTGCCTGCCCAGATCTCGTTTCCTTCGCAGGTGTATTTTGTGCCTGTGCAGGTCAGGGAATCCCATGTTGCGGTAACAGAACCGTTTTCCTTGAAATCCTTGAAATTTTCAAAGGAAACATTTGTCAGCTTGATAGTCTGTTCATTGTCAAAATAATAATTACCCTGCTTGACCTGTGTGAAATTCACATTGCCAAGTACAAGTGTATCGGTAACCGTTGTTGCTGCGGTGCCGGGAACTGTACGTTCAACCTTGGTTACAGTAATGTTTTTACCGGAAATTACAAATCCATTGGCAGCAATTTCCGATACATCATCTTCCGCAATAGTGATCTCATAGGTCTGATCGCCCTCAGCTGTCTTATTAACGATGTCAACACCTTCTGAATCAGCGTCTGCTGCTGCGAACGAGTTAAGAGCAATGCCGCTTGCATCAACAAATTTGATAGCTGCATAGGCATCCTCTGCAACATCGGCATCCACAGTATAGGTTACTGTGATCTTGTCGCCTGCAGCAATATCTTCTATAGCGTTGATAGTAACACTATTTTCGTCCATATCCTGAGATGTTTCTGACAGCGTAGTTGCAGCATCCTCTGTTCCGGGGATATTCTTTGCTGCAACGATTTTAAGGTTACTGATGCTGACATCGAACACATCGCCGACCTCGGTACCATCATTGGGGATCGCTGCCGAATAGGAGAACGCCAGCTTGGTGTTGTCGTCAGGGGTAGGAGTATCCTTCTCCTCGAGGGTTCCTGCGCTGAGTGTTAATGTCTTAGCACCTGCATCAGCGCCGGCGTTGTCCCATGTGTCAGCCCACCAGTTCGTATTGTCCTTTGAAAATGAGGACACTGAGAGGTTGAAGCCTGCATTACTTGCGGCGGCAACAGGAGTTTCCTGTACCGCACTGACGTTCAGAGGTACAATTGCCGTCTGAGTGACAGCCATAGCCGCCGCACAAATTCCGGCGAGTATTCGTTTTAACTTCATACTATCATCCTTTCGTGATAATTATTTTTTGCCAAAACTTCTTTACAGGAGAACATCAGAAATACCCGTAAAAACGGCTCGATACCGAGCAAATTCCCATAATATCCCTTCTTACGCCGCAGTTTCAAAGCTGTTTTCCGGACATTCCTAATCAGCATAAATTATACCACTATTAACTTGTACATTCAATACACATTTGCCCTAAATATGCCATTTTATTTTTGTATTTTTTGTTAAAATTACAGTAAATTATTGTGATATTGGTACATTTTATCTATATTCAGCCGCAATTCATTGTATTTTTTTGCACACTTTGTTCGAAAATGCACACTAAAAAATAAAACAGCATACGCCTTTTTATACTGCTAACCAATTATTCTATGGATAAAGATGCGGATAGAATTCTTCGGGGTCAAGGGAGTTGGACGCATTATTTGTCGAAATAAGTATTGCCATTTTAAAGAAAATATTATATAATAGTATGGGATAATATATGGGAATAAAACGAACAGAACGACCCTTGCACAGCAAAAGGTAAATTGGAGGGAATGATTTTGAAAAAAATAATAAAAGCCGCCGCAGTGACCGCTATCGGCATCATTCTCAATGTTGCGGGAAGACATATTGCTTATGTTCTTGATCTGCCTGTGTGGCTGGATATGGTGGGCACCGTCATTTCGTCGTATTACGGCGGTCTTGGGAGCGGCATAATCGCAGGTCTGACGTCAAATGTCATATCATCGCTGTATGATGTATCTACCCTTGTTTATTCCGTAATTAACGTTGCGGCGGCAGTAATGATACACATTTTCATAAAGAAAGGATATGTCAACGACGGGCTGAAAGTCATTATATCGGGCTTCTGGCTCGGAGTGATATGCACTATCCTGTCAACTCCCATTAATATTATTTTCTGCGGCGGATATTCGGGCAATATCTGGGGCGACACTCTGACAGATATGCTCAAATGGCACGATGTTTCCAACATACTTGCGGTACTGGCAGGAGAAGCTGCAGTGGAAATAGTTGACAAGCAGATAAGCGTTATACTTGCGTGTCTGATAATTTTCATTATTTCCCGTTTCAAAAAGAGCAGAAAGTCTGCGCTTCGGACAATACCGCTTATTCTGACTGCCTGTATAATTTCCGCAGCCGCAATACAGCCTATAGAGTCTGCCGCTGCAAACGACAGCGCTGATTTCGATAACTTTGTCGAAAAAATATACAACAACACTAACGGTTTGGTGTCATCCCAAGCCAATGTTATCCGTGAAACAGATGACGGGTACATTTGGATAGGAAGCTATGCAGGTCTTACCAGATACAACGGAGCCGAGTTTGAATTTATCCGTGAGGGCGGACTTGTAAACGTGGTCAGCATGATGACCGACAGCAAGGGACGTTTGTGGATAGGCACAAACGACGCAGGAATAGCAAGATATGAAAACGGAGAATATACATATTTTACCTGTGACGACGGACTTCCCTCAAATTCTGTACGCTGTTTTGCAGAGGACAAAGACGGCAGCGTTTATGTAGGTACAAGCAGTAAAATATGCAGATTTGACGCAGACGATACCATTGAGGTATCAGAGTATGATATTACCTTTGCAACGGCAATGGCTGTATACGATGACAAGCTGTTCGTTATCGACAATAACGGCGGCATAAGCGCTCTGGACGGAAAAACACTATTAACTCCTACGGCGGAAGATAAGGAAAAATACTTTTACTACTGCCTTGCCTCAACCTCTGAGGAAATGCTGGTAGGAACGGAGACAGGCGAGCTTTTCTCGGCGGATATTTCGGGAGGCAATATCCTGCTTCGTAAAAAAGCGGATATATCCGCAGATAAAATATCCGCCCTGTTTGAGGACAGCCGCAGCCGTATCTGGTTAGCTTCCGGCTCGGAATTCGGCTACATTGCGCAGGACGGCAGCTATCACAAAATGAGCATTGAAGGATTTGACGGGTCAATAAGCTGCTTCCACGAGGATTATCAGGGAAATATATGGGTCGCTTCAACTAGCTACGGCGTGATGAAGCTGTCGGAAAGCCGTTTTGCAAACGTTTTTGAAAGCATCGGTGCGGAAAAGCAGGTAGTCAACGCTGTTGTAAAATATCGCGGCAGCTATTTCTGCGGTACGGATAAAGGTTTAGTCGTATTCAACGAAAATGGTCTTTCCGGCAAATTTGCGGAATTGTCCGAGCTGACAGACGGATGCAGAGTTCGCTCCATATATGCAGATTCCAAGGACGGGCTGTGGCTTTGTACATATAACGGACTTATACATTATTCTGCCGACGGCCAAGTGCGCCGCTACGACACCGAAACGGACAGCGTTACAAGCGACCGATTCAGATGTATAACCGAGCTTTCCGACGGCTCCTTTGCTGCAGGCACCGCCGACGGCATCAATTTTTTCAGGAACGGCGAGCTGACAGGTACTCTTTCCGCTGCAGACGGCATGGAAAACACTCAGATATTGTCCATTACAGAAGGAAATGACGGAACCGTCTGGGCAGGCAGCGACGGCAGCGGCATATATATAATTTCAGACGGCAGCATCAAGGAAAAATATACTGTTGAAAACGGTTTGCCGTCAAATATCATCCTGAGGATAGTCCCCTGCGGCAATAAATATCTTATTGTGACCAGCAATTCGCTGTGCTGTATTGATGAAGACGGAAAAGTAAGAAAGCTTGAAAGTTTCCCCTATTTCAACAACTATGACATAATGATCTGCGGCGAAACGGCTTATATAACGTGCAGCGCAGGTCTTTATGAGATAAGTCTTAGTGAGCTTTGTGACGATAACTGTGAGCAGATAAGGCTTTACAGCGCAGGAGAAGGTCTGTTCTCGGGACTTACCGCAAATTCGTGGAATTATATCTCGGAAGACAAGGAGCTTTATCTTTGCAGCAACAACGGCGTTATTATTTTTAACCCGAGCAACGTAAGCAGTGAAGCAAATATGAAATTCGGAATAGTATCTTTGAAATGTGACGAACAGGATATAAAGGTCACAGGCGAAAACACGTTCTCTGTTCCGGGTAACGCAAAGAATATCTCCATTTATGCTTCGGTGCGGAATTATGCCTTTTCCGATGTAAAGGTACGCTTTTATGTAACGGAGTTTGATACCGAGCCAAAGCTGTACAGCTGGAACGAGATCGAACCAATAAAAATATACAAGCCTGACGATTCCGAGTACCATATCTGTCTGCAGCTTCTGGACAGCTCGGGCAAAAAGGTGCTGCAGGAAATAATGTATACCGTCAGCACAGAGCCTAAGCCATGGGAAACTCCCATATTCAGGACCTACCTTATAGTGATATGCACAGAGATCCTGCTCTCTATGCTGATAAACATAGTAATTATGATATTCTTTGTAATAAGGAAAAACGAGCTGGAAAAGGTGCGGAGCGAGCTTGAGGATAAGGTAAGCCGTCAGACGGGAGAGCTTATAACGCAGCAAAAGGAGATAAAGGAGCTGTACCTACAGACCGTTACTGCCCTCAGTGAAGCCGTGGACGCAAAGGACAGATACACAAGCGGTCATTCCAAGCGTGTTGCGGAATATTCCCGTATGCTGGCTGCAAAAATGGGCAAGACCAAGGAAGAACAGGAAGAGATCTACAGTGCAGGACTGCTGCATGACATCGGCAAGATACGCATACCTGTGGAAATAATCAATAAGGCAAGCAAACTTACCGACGAGGAATACAACATAATAAAGATACATCCCGTGACGGGTTACCATATTTTAAGGGGTATATCGGGCAGTCAGCTTATAGCTATCTGCGCTAAATATCACCACGAAAGATACGACGGAAAAGGTTATCCCAACGGACTTGCCGGTGATAAAATACCCGAAGCCGCAAGAATACTGGGCGTTGCTGATTCCTATGACGCAATGACGAGCAACCGAAGCTACCGTAACGCTCTGCCGCAGGATGTGGTACGCCGTGAGATAGAAAAAGGACGGGGAACTCAGTTTGATCCGCACATTGCCGATATAATGCTGGAGATGATAGACGAGGATAAGGATTACAAAATGAAGCAGGCGGATTTCCAGCACCGCAGGATACTTACGGTGGATGATGAGATCATTAACACTAAAGTTATCGCAAATATTATGAAGGATGAACCTGCATATGAAATAGTGTCCGTATGCAGCGGAATGGAAGCGTTGGATATACTGGAGCAGCAGACCTTCAATCTGATACTGCTGGACGTAAAAATGCCCGGCATGGACGGTTTGGAAACGCTTAAAGCTATCAGGGAGAAGTATGATACTCCCGTGGTGCTGATGACAGGCGACAAAGAACTTGAAACAGCAGGCGCTTTTGCCAAACTTGGCTGCGATGACTATATCACCAAGCCTTTCCCTCCCCTGCTTATAAAAGAAATAGTCCACAATATGACTGAGAGAATGACTATTGAATTATAATGTAATTTTCATGGATATTTTTAACAGAGCTTTCTGCAAGTTCTTCAAACGCCTAATACAAATAACCCCCTCCGACGGTATTCATTTATACCGCCGGAGGGGGTTAGATGTTTTATGATTTATTCAAGAGGAATATCGGGAGTATCACCTTCGGTTTCATCGCTGCTGTCATCTGTTCCGTCATCTTCTTCCGTACCTTCATCACCTTCGGAAGGTTCGCCTTCTTCGCCGGAATCTTCTTCGGTCGTATCATCGGAAGTGTCATCCTCTTCCTCCGATTCCTCGTCTTCGGAACTCTCTTCCTCTTCTTCCGTATCCGCTTCTTCATCAAGAGCGTTGGTGGAATTTATCTGTTCGGATGCAAGGACAAGTTTGCCTTTGTCGGTAAGAACGACATTGAAAGTTCCGTTGTCCGTGCTGAGTTTAAGCTGTCCGTCATAGCTGCCCTTGAAACTTGAAGCAATTATTGCTCCCTCTGCAGCAGCTGCAGCACTTCCGTCTGCCTCTGTAAGTCTGAGGGTAATATCTGTGGAAGCTGCTGTTATGCCGTTCTTTGTTATGCTCATAACGCCCTTGGAATTGTTCAGAATATTCAGCACCGTTCCGCTTTCCGTTGATCTGAGTTCAGAAGCAGAAACTGTTCCGCCTATGGTATTTGTTCCGTTAAGGGTAAGTACGCCTGCTTTAAGTGTGCCGTTCAAGGTAACATTCTTAAGCGTTACATCTCCCGTTCCGCTTGATCCGCTTGCAAGGTTAAAGTTAACATTTTCTGCGCTGAACTGATATTTTCCTGCGCTTACCGTATACTTTGCAGATGCTCCGTTTTTTGCGGAATCAAGGCTTGTGTTTACGATATTAAGCGCACCTGTGGAAGTCACATTGCCGGTAAAGCGAAGTGTCTTATTTTCGGAGGTTATTGTAAGGCTGTTGTATGTTCCTGCCTTAGGCATTTTTATTGCTCCGCCGATGTCGTAATCGTCAAGCAATGTTATTGTGTAATCGGTGGTGCTTGCCTTTGCCGCTTCAATTGCAGCGACGACATCTGTCCAAAGTACATACTTGTTTCCGTTAAGGTCAAGCGTTATCGATTTGATATATGCTTTTCCGCTTATTACTGCCAGTGTATAGCCAAACGCTGAACCTGCAGGCTGTATTCCCGTTACATCAAACACGCCGTTTCCGATAGTTTTGGTTGTGAAAATGACTGTGTTTTCGGAGATCTCGCTGTCTGATTTGAGCGCTATCGTTCCCGTTACGCTGTCTGCAGCTGTTCCTGTTATCTTCATTGGAGTGAAGCCCTGTTCAAACTTGATGTAGGAACCCTCTGCGCCGTTAAGAGTTTTGGTCGATACGGTAGATTTTGTTCCCGGTACGGTTATGCCGCAGTTTTCGCCAAGGTTAAGGGCTGTTGTTGTAAATGTTGTTCCAACCTTGAATTCGGTGGTTAAATTTACCGTGCCAAATCCGGAAACCTTATCTATCGGACTTGTTTCGCCAAGGTCAAGAACGAACTTTGAACCGCCCTTTACGGCTGAAATGCTGTCCGAAATGAAGTTATCGAGGGTAAGATCCTTTGATGCGCTTATTGAAAATGCTTTTGTGCTTTCAATTTTTACGTTTTCAAGTGTCAGAGGTGTTTTTGCAGGCAATGACGTTACTCCAGTAAGGCTGAGAGTTTTCACATTATCGGCACTTGCGCTCTTAATGGTAAGAGAATTTGCCTTTGTGGGAAGGGTAAGTGTCGCTGCTGTAGTGTCTGTATTCAATGTTACGGTATAGTCGGTACTGCTGTCTGTAATAGCCGCAAGAGCAAGCTCCATATTGGGAAACTTTCTTTCGTTTTCGCCATAGGAAAGAGATATTGCGTCTGCCCATTCTGCCTTAATTGACTTTGTTTTTGTGTAATAGAAAGCGTTGAGAGGCTTGCTGTCGGCTGTTTCATTTGCAATAGTCACCTTTTCGGTAATATCCTTTGAACTGTAAAGGATGGTTGTTCCGCTTGCAAGGGCAACTGTTGCTCCCTCTGCGTTTACAACGTTAACATCAAGGCTTTCTGTCACATTATTTACTGTTACCTTTGCAACCTTGCCGCTTGTTTCGGCAAGTACAAGCACTGCTTTTCCTGCTGTTGTTATCGTTGCGGCAGAAGTCACTGTGAGAAGCTTCATTGTGCCGTTAAAGGTCGTTACAGAGGAAACATTGCCTTTTACGGTAAGAACCTTGCCCTCTGCAACGGTCACTTCACTGAATGTTGAAAGACTTGCGGCGGTCATATCGTCATTTACTTTAAGAACGGAAGTTTTTGTACCGCTTACCGCTCCGAAGCACTCGGAAGCTGTATTTATTGTCAGGGTAACGCCTGCAGCTACCTTTAATGCAACAGCTTTTCCTGCGGACTGTATAATTTTGCAGCCTATTGTTGTATTAACGGGGATAGAAATGCTTGTGCTGCCTGTTGTCAGTGTTCCCGTGCCGTTAATTATGATGCTTTTTGCAGTCTTGGGAAGGGTAAGTGTTGCTGCCGTAACGTTTGTATTCAGCGTAATGGTATAGTCGGTATTGCTGTCTGTAATAGCTGCAAGAGCAAGCTCCATATTGGGGAACTTTTTTTCGTTTCCGCCATATGAAAGAGAAACTGCGTCTGACCATTCAGCCTTAATCGACTTTGTTTTTTTGTAATAGAAGGCGTCGAGGGGCTTGTTATCGGCTGTTTCGTTTGCAACAGTCACCTTTTCGGTAATATCATTTGCGCTGTAAAGCACAGTGGTTCCGCTTGCAATAGAAATTGTATCTCCTTCTGCGTTTACGATATTAACGGTAAGGCTTTCCGAAACATTGTTTACCGTTGCTTTTGCGACATTGCCGTTTGTTTCGGTAAGTACAAGCAGTGCGTTTCCTGCCGTTGTTACCGTTGCGGTGGAGGTCGCTGTGGGAAGCTTTAATCCACCGTTAAGAACCTTTACAGAAGAAACATTGCCTTTTACGGTAAGAGCCTTGTCAGCTGCAATGTTCACTTCTCCGAAGGTAGAAAGGCTTGAGACGGTCATATCTTCACTTACCTTCAGAACCGAAGTTTTTGCACCGCTTACTGCACCGATATTGCTTGCTTCGCCGCTTATTTCAAGGGTCTTGCCGTCGGACACCTTTACTGCAAGAGGTTTTGTGCCTGTGCCGTTAAGAGTAACATCAATTTTGATATTGACAGGTATCGTTATAGCTGTTGCGTTAACGTTCAGCTCGCCATCACCTGTTATTGTTATACCTGCTGCTTTGGTTGGAAGTGAAAGGGTCTTTACTTCTGCGTCTTGATTAAGGGTTATTGTGAGGGTCGCTGTGGAGCTTTTGTATGCTGTTAATGCTGCTGTGAGGGTATCGAAGGTTTTGGTTTCTGTACCGTCGGAAACGGTTACGGGGTTTGAAGCCAAAGGATCAATGGTTTCTGTTCTGATGACATACTTGCACTTGGTACATTTGAATGTCTTTTCGCCATCTTCGGTTTCGGTAGGTTCTTTTGTTACCGTTCCGCTGTCTTCGGTATGTTCTTCAAAGTCTACCTTTTCGCTGCAGCCTGAGCATTCGTACCAGTGACCGGTGTCATCGGAGGAATAGTCGTCTGCAAGCTCATGATTATGATCCATATCATCGGAAAAAGTTATTTTTACGGGAACAGAACTATTGGTCGTAGTACCGTCGCCAAGCTGTCCGTGATTATTCCAACCCCATATATACATATCTCCGTCTTCGGTCATATATGTACTGTGAAAACCTCCAAGGCTTATCTGAGATACATTACTTGTTATTTGTACAGGTTTATTTTTGTTTGTTGTAGTGTTGTCTCCAAGCTGACCATATTTATTATATCCAAATGTATACAGATCGCCGTCCTCGGTTATATATGCACTATGATTCTTTCCAAGACTTACCTGAGATACCTTAGTTCCTATTTTTAACGGTACAGACCTGCTTGTTGCAGTGCCGTCACCAAGCTGTCCGTAGTTATTATATCCCCAGGTATACAGCTCACCGTCTTCGGTTATACACGCACTGTAAAAATATCCAAGACTTACCTGAGATATATTACTCTTTATTTTTACCGGCTCAGACTTGTCTGTTTTCGTGCCGTCGCCAAGCTCACCCTTACTGTTAAATCCCCATGTATACAGGTCGCCGTCCGTAGTTATACATGCGCTGTGACTGCTTCCAAGGCTGACCTTAGCAACATTGTCCTTTATTTTTTTCGGTGTATAACTGTCTGTTGAAGTGCCGTCGCCAAGGCGGCCATTGCTGTTATCTCCCCATGTATACAGATCGCCGTCTTCGGTTATACATGCACTGTGATAGGCTCCAAGGCTGACCTGAGATACATTTTCCATTATTTTTACCGGTTCATAACTGTCTGTTGTAGTACCGTCGCCAAGCTGTCCGTATTCATTATATCCCCATGTATACAGCTCTCCGTTTTTGGTTATACAAGCACTGGTATATTCCCCAAGATAAACCTGAGCTACATTGATCATTATTTTTACCGGCTCATAGCTGTCTGTTGCAGTGCCGTCACCAAGTTGTCCGTAGTTATTATATCCCCATGTATACAGATTGCCGTTTTCGGTTATATATGCACTGTGATAATATCCGAGGAATAATCTGTTTTTATCAATATTTACCGAAGAAGCAAGCGCGGTTTGCTGATCCTGTACAGACTGTAATTCAGCAGCCAACATAAAATCCAAAACATCAGTTTCCTGAACAGAATCGGCAACATCACCGGTGATCTCTTCCGCACTGCATATGCTTCCGCATACTGTATTCAAAAACAACACAGCAGAAGACAAAAATGCCAATAGTTTCCTTACGTTAACTCTCATATTTTCCTTGTATGATATAGTAAAGCCTAAATCATACTCTCCTTTCCAAAAATGTGGTATAATAAAACAGGTGATGTGGACTTTTGATAATTTCCTTTAGCTGGTCTCCCAATATGCTTGCTTCTTCTACAGCCTCGCTAAAAGTCATGTCGTAGTTAAAATGCTCTTTTGATTCATCACTAACTTGTGAAATTACATATGATAATGTCACATAATCAATAGCTTTTGAAATTGTAGATCCAAGCTGTCAATATTATCTGTTCTGCCATACCATGAGCAGCGTGTATCACCATTACCGTCTATTCCATATACTGAAACGGTAACATTTGACGAAGTATTAAAAATCGCTTGTTTAACAAAAAATTAGCCAATATTAGTAATAATCAAGTGCAAAGCGTATCTTCAATCGCCGTATTCCTTTGGAGAGAGGGGCGTAGACCCGAACGGAAAAGGAATACGGCGGCGAATTTTCAAGCAGAGTAGATACGGTCCAGCTCTCGCTCAAATAACTGCTCGAGTGTGGCATATCCAAGCGCCTTGCGTGGAAGACCGTTGATCTTATCAGCAAAGTAAGTAAGATCATCACTGTCATATCCTGCCATGCTTCTCCCTTTTGGGATAATACTAATCCTCGATTAAATAGTAGACAAAATCCAATCCCTTGCAGTAATGCTCTTATACCAATCCCTGATTAAACAGTAGATAAAATCCAATCTTTTTCATTACCATCACTACAAGCATAAATCGTCGGAGTAATAAAATTAATTTCTATGCTTTTGCGGATATTTTTGAAATATTCCTTCATTGCCTCGTTAAGCACCGCACGTCTTTCGTATCGAACGTTGCTTACAAGTTTTTCATCACAGTAGTTATTATGCTCAGAATATCCGAAACCGTCATAACCTGCCAGATTTATTTTCTTTACTCCTGCTTTTTTCAGAATATTGATCAGCATAAGTCCTGCATTATCCGATATTACCTCGTCATCATTGAGATATGCCGAATAGTTTACTGTCTGAACGCTGCCTATTCTCGAAATATTAGATGTGCATATAAGACGCTCTCCCAGTTTATCAGCTGCGTCGTCAATACCTTTGAAACGCTTCATATTACTTACGAAAACCTTGTCAAATCTGTATCTTTCGGGAATATGATTTATAGCAAACACCACTGGATTACTGCGTTCTATAAAAGCCGAAATATTCTTCTCATGAGTTATAAGACTTTTACCGGGTGCAAGAATAAGTATCTCACGTTCACTGCAAAGCTCCGACAGCTGATCTATGATCTCACTGTCATCAATATTTTTCTGCTGGTAGTCAAAATACATTTTGCCTATCAGTTCTTCATTATAGAGGTTCTTATTTTCATCGGGAATAGACTTAATAATGGAATTTATATCCCTTATGCACAAAGTTCCTTTATTCATAAGAAATGTAGCATAATTAGGATGACAGTTATTTGTTGCGGCAATATAGTACGGTGCCGAGTAACCCCAGGGGTGCTGTGAATATATCGGCATGATATACTCGTCCATTGCTTCAAGGAGTGGGATTATGTCATATTTTTTCTCAATGTTCTCATTGATATACTGCGTAATAAGTTCGGTGCAGAGATTTCCTGCTCCTCTGCCCATTCCGAATATTGAGGAATCTATTATTATGTCGCGCTTGGAGTTCATCTGTATCAGTTCCTGTGCGTTGGAAAAGGAAAGCTGGAGATTGTTGTGGGAGTGGAAGCCGATTTTTATGCCTTTATCCAGATTATTATCTATTAGGTAAAACATGCGTAGAACATCACTGCGACGCATAGTTCCAAAGCTGTCAACAATATAAAATGCATCGGGACTGTATTTGTTTGCCCAGTCAATCAAAGATAGCAGTTCATTGTCGCTGTATCCCATTGTGACCATGGGTTGAAAGAACACTTTATAACCTTTATTTTTTAGTGAAACACAGAGTTTCTGCGCTTCTTCTTTTTGATGTTTATGGAATGCTATTCTCAGCGTTGTAATATTATCCATAGTATATGGGGGGATATCTTCGACATTATATTCTCCACAGTTAATCATTAGAGCAACATTTTTTTGGCAATTCTCAAAGTATTTTTCTGCCATTTTAATTGTTCTAAATATACTTTGATTCTCATTACTTTTTTTTGTCTGACTCAAAAAGCCGCCTTCAATATATTCTATTGAGGCTAAGCATATCTTTTGGGAAATCATCCGTATCAGTTTTTCCCCAAACGTCCAGTTGTTTACATATCCTCCATCACGAAGAGTACAATCAAGAATGCTGATCATTTAAATAGCCTTTCTTTATCAAAGTGCTGCGCTTATTCAATATTATTTTCAATTCTTTTACTCATAATATTATTAACTTTAATAAGATCATTTTGAGTATCGACAGCAACCGAATTGCTTTTAACTTCAATATACTGAACTTTGTATCCATTTTCAATGAATCTGAGGATCTCAATATCTTCTATAGCTTCTGCCTTGGCTTTTCCGTACTTCTTTCCATAATCACAATAGAATTTCAAAGCATCCGGTTTAAATCCATAAACGCAAACCTGTTTATAATACTTATAATCGATCTTTCCCTTTGGATACGGTGCAGCAGCCCTTGTAAGGTAAATTCCAATGTTTTCTTTGTTTGTAATGACCTTGGGAACTGTAAAGTTTGCAACATCTACAGGGTTATCAATTTCTGCCATTAAATTTGTTATCTGC
This sequence comes from Oscillospiraceae bacterium, assembly GCA_022769565.1. Classification (GTDB taxonomy): domain Bacteria; phylum Bacillota; class Clostridia; order Oscillospirales; family Ruminococcaceae; genus UMGS363. Next base: position 6,630 of record JALEJQ010000021.1, on the reverse strand, counting down.
AATTCTCGATTATCATAAAAAGGAAGAATTGCCGATCTAATTATATCAGGTTCTAGCATAGGCTCGTCACCTTGGATGTTAACATATAAATCTGCAGATATCTTTTCCGCAACTTCGCCAATTCTATCAGTACCAGTAGGGTGCGATTCCGAAGTCATTATGACATTCATATTCAACTCTTTGCATACAGACTCTATACGTTCATCATCTGTCGCAACATAAACAGAATCAAAGTCTGATACTTTAATTGCTTGCTGATAGACCCACCAAATCATAGGCTTACCGCATATATCTGCGAGAGGTTTGCCGGGAAAACGCGATGATTGATAGCGGGCGGGAATTACACCAATGATTTTCATACTTTTTTCTCCTTTATCATTTTAAGATTATTTATAATGGTTTTACGCTTGATCATACAGATTACTGCCGCAATCAACAGCAAGCCGTAACGCACCCAAATATAGTCATAAAGAGCTGACAAACCCAAAGCTGCCGCAACCACGAATACTGAAATAGCAAGAATTGTTTTCCCGTTATACACTTTATAGCCGTTCATTTTTTTTCGGCATACAACTCTCATAAAAACATAATGAGCAGCACTGAAAAGGATGTAACAGAAGAGTGTTGTATATCCTGCGGCATAATATCCGAAAACAGGCAAAAGCAGATAATTCAGCACAATATTTGCCACCGCACCCACAACAGATGCAATAGTTATGAATTTATTTTCTTCAAAATAGAACTCAACATTGCCAAAAAGGCAATACAAAAAAGTAAAATAAGAGCTAAGAGATATTACAGGAACAAGCGAAATTGCCTCGTAATATTCCTCGGTGGCAAACAGTTTGATAAATTCGGGAGCAATCGCCGAAAACATCAGAACAAGTCCGCCGACCATTATCAGCAGAAAATTCGTTATTGAACTCAGTTTTTTTAAGTCTCTTTTCTTGATTTTCTCATATGTATAAGGAATAATAGCATTATTCACAGACTGCGTGATTATGTTCATAACAAGGGAAATATTGTATGTAAAGCTATATATTCCTGCAGCGGCAGAGCTTATAAGACTTTTTATCATTACTCTGTCAGCCTGTCCGAGAACAATTCCGGAAAGATAATGAGGGATCAGCGGAATATTAAATGAAAGAGCAAACTTCCAATATTCTTTTTTATAGAAGCATTTTCCCTTAACATAGTTGTATACGATAAATCCAATTCCAAACAGTATTTGAACAGCTGAGCCTGTATAGATAACCGCATCAAGCCGTTTTTCGGGCGGAAAGATCAGCCCTGCCGCAATCGGAAAAGCAAGATATGACACCGAAAGTATGGACGTATAAACAATAAGAGCCATGTAACGGTATTCATATCGCTGTCTGGACGACCATACAAGGAATCCTTCCGTAAAAAGCAGCTGTATAAAAATGAGTACAGACAGATTTCCGGGCAAACCAAACAATCCATTCCAGAAATCGTGAAACAGAATGTACACGGCAAAGCAGATCAGTGTTGCAGTTATGCTGATACTTTGAGCCGAGGACGTATATTCGCTGCGTTTATTCGGGAATTTAAACATGGCGTTATTAAAAACGCCTGCCTGCATATTCAGCGTTGCAAAGATACTTATAATTGACATCCACGAAAGGAATACACTGTAAATTCCGTATTCTTCTGTTGTCAAAAGCCGAACAAGCACAGGCATTGCAAGAAATTTGCAGCCGTTTTGTACTGCCGAGCATATTGTGAACCAGAATGCGGCTTTTACTTGTACGGGAAAGGATTTGTATTTATTCAGGATTTTTTTGAAGAACGTCATCAAGATTTACCCTTTCGAATACTTCAAGCTTGCCGCCGCGTGTGGCGTTATATATTTTTATTCCGTGCGTATCTGCGTATTCCTTAGCAACTTGATACGCAGAGATCATGTGGTTTTCGGGATTATCTGTAACTTTAATACCATAATCAACAAAGTGCTGCTTATCGCCACTGTAATCACAGTCACATCCCAACAAATATATTTCTGTGAAACCCATATAAACAGCTATCTGCATAGCGGAATATGTAACTGTCCATCCGTCATAAACACAAACATAAGCATCATCAGAAAATTTCTGCGGCAATGTATGCTTCTTTATATCCATATGATCCAGATGATCTAACGGGTATCTTATATAGTCGGATTTTTCAATCTTTTGCTCTCTAAAAATAAAATCAGCTACAATTTTTTTTTCTATGCTTTGAAAATTCTTATCATCTTTTAATTTATCAAATACCTTATGATCCTGAATGACATAATAAGTAGGTCTCCAGTCGGTATCATCAAAAAGTTTGCAGATTGAATTCATGCTAAAAGTATATTCGTTTTGCAAAGCTTCAACGTCGCTCAATATAAGGCTCGGACCCGTTGCAATGATAAAGCAGCGTTCCCCTTTATGAATATTCTGATATTCTTTCAACTTTAGATAATCTTTGTCAATTTTTCCATTGGCTCTTTTTTTACTCTGATATTCACTTTTTAAATGAAGATATTTATAATGAAGTCTGTATATATTCTGAAAGATACTATACACATGAAATTTTAACATAATGCTCTTTATTATCATTCTGGTGTTGTATTTCATTTTAATCTCCATTCTGCCGCTATGGCGTCAGCACAAATAAGAATAAAAAAGCTGACACAAAACATGCTTCTTCCTTTTAGATGTGATATAATATAATTGACTATAAAAAATGGACTCCCAGCTTCAATTAAAAGTACACCCACCAACAATTGAAGTGCAGATGCTCGTTTCGACCTAAAAAACATTTCCAATGTGGAAATATTTTGAATTTATCTTACATGCTTACATTGTGATCTGTTTGTGTACTCTAAACATCAAATAGCATTTTTAACGCTATATTCTTCTATAAATTAATTTGCTATTATTTTACTGGATCTTGAAATATCTATTATCAGACTAAACAAAATCGGCGCCGTTGCAGCCTCATGCCTTACAAAAGAACCAAAATCCGGTTCAAAAAAAACCCCTGTAATATAATAAGCAATCATAACGAAAAGGCATAGCTTTTCATTTTCCGACAAGCCGTGATAATTCCGAACACAATTTATCAATTTAAATGTGCATAACAACTGAAAAAAGCAAAAAATCCAGTAATACAATCCTTTGGGGATAAGTTCAACAGGAAACATAATACGAATGAAATTAATAACGTAATTTAATAAGAACATTAATTTATTACTTCCGGAATCAATTAAATTCAAAATCAATGTTTGTGCGCTCTCATCACCGATTCTGTATAATGTTATACGATTTCTTATCCCAATTAGATCTACATATTCTTCCGGAAGGATCAATTCACATAATACCAAAAAAATATATAATCCAACAATGCCCAAAACAATAAGCAGCCCTAAGTTAATTACTCCGTTTTTATAAATCAATATTTTCTTTGAAAAAATAAAATGAATTGCAATGAAGAAGGCACCCATTAGGATATAATAGGAGCGAAAAAAAACACTCTCCAAAGCAAACATTGCAAAAATCAAAATACATTTTTTATTACTGCTTAATTTTGCTTTAATTATTCTATACATTATCACAAAAAATGCAAATTGAATAATCTCTTTTGATAAATTAAAAACATAAAGATTCAATAATCCCAAAAAACAATATGATATTATTATGTCCGATTTTTTTTCAATTCTAACTTTAAAACAATACAGTACAATAAATAAATTTGCAATAAAAGATATAACTATACTCCACTCTAACAGAGATGTCAGATTTAGGAAATTTATCGACTTAAACAGCAGTGCAGCGTTATTAAATGAATTTCCTGATATTCTGATGGTATTAACAGTTCTCATAAGACTTAAAATACCATTGCTGTCATAAAAATATTTTTCAGAGAGAAAGTTATATCGAAAAATAATTACAAAAAGAGATAAAGGATAAATTGATATAAGGATTAGCTTATTTGCAAATGGCAGGTTTGACAAATTTTTTCTGAATGAATAGCTTGAAAAATCTTTTGATTCTGAGGATGAATTTGTCATATTATATCTAAAATTTTCCATACTTTCACCTGTATTAATTATTTGAGCATTTCTTTGACCTTTTCCTTAAGCTTCATTGCTTTTTTTTCGCCTAAAAGCAAGCATGATAATTTAACAATAAAACGTTTCATTTTAATATTTTTTTTCCATGATGAAGAATAATGATGTATAGAATATGTATTAGAAGTTATCTTTTTCTTGTATGTTTCACAATTAATGGGATTTAAATAATCAATCGGTAGAACAGTTACACCGTTTATTTCCTGCATTTTATTGGAGAATTCATATCCATGTTTTACCAATATTTTGGTATTTAAAATAGGACATGCTATCGTTTCACAATTCTCAGCTAAAAAATGTCTTGAATTATAATCAATCATCATTTCATAAATCATTTCATTCTCTTTTTCGGCGCCAAATCCAAGACCGGTATTGATACAATCCACACTCTGCATACCGACATATGCATTTAATGTAAGAAGGTCATCAAGACTTTTTATTAATTCAACATCTGTATCGAGATATACCCCGCCATTCTCATAAATGATTTTTAGACGTGCGTAATCTGTGACAAATGCCCATTTTTTTGCATCATATGCTTCCTTAACAAATGGTATACAGTTGATATCAAAGTTGCTTTCATTCCATTCGATTATTTCATAGTCAGGACAAAATTTCTTCCAACTCGCCATACATTTTTCAACATCTTTATTCTTTGGATTATTCCCGAACCAACAATAATGAATAACTTTTGGTATCATTACACATTTTCCTCATTTTACTTTCTCTTTAACATCGGCACGACCCAAGCATGCAAAATCCCCGCAATACCAACAGCCAATCCATTTGGCAAAGCCTTATATACCTTAACAGCAAACTTTTTCTTACCCGAACGATTATCCTTTCTAAGCGGCACATTCTCCCAAGGCGACATAGCCTTGTATTTAAGCCACTCGCCAACATAAGGGTGCTTACACCCCTCGATCCACGGACGAAGCGACAGAAAACTCGTTGTAAAATGCACTATTGCAGGGTCAGTTTTTGCCTCTGAAACTTCCTCTTCCGAGTAATATTTTGTCGGCTTGCGGAATGTCATAAGATCCTTGTATGTAAAGTCATATAAAGCTGTATAGCAGTTGTATTTCAAAGCCACACGCTTTGATTTTTCCGATAATACGCCATTTATTATCCCTTGATCTGCATATGGTACATTGCCATGATAACGTTCAGAGAACTTTTCAAAGCTATCTATTAAGTTATCTTGATTCCAAAGTCTGAGATTTATCAGTAGAACTCCTGCATTAAAGTAACAGCTGGTCGAATTCAAGCCTACAAGCTTTAAATGAGCGTCACTTAAACAATCATTGACACCTGCACAATAATAGGTGTCAATATCTGTATTGTAAAGTGCCTCAAGACTGCATAGGATAAGCATATCACAGTCAAGATATAATATCTTATCGACCTCTTTGGGGATAAGTTTAGTAAGATACATACGAGAAAATGTTGATAAAGAACCGCGTTCCTGCTTCATATTAGAATCAAGCATATGATGCACATCAAGGAAAAATATCTTTCTCTTATATTTATCTGCAATTGACAACAGCTTTGCCTTGTTATCCTCATTGATACCGTCGTCAAGAATATATACGACAATTTCGGAACAATCCCTGTTACTCTCAAACAAAGATATCATAGAAATACCAAGTATTTCCGCAAAATTGTTATCACTTGCATAGACTATGTTCATCTTATACCTCTTAATTTCACATCTATTTACAGAACTCCGCCACCGTCTTAACATAAGCAGACGGAATACCCACGTCAAAGCTCTCGCCGTCAACAAGCACTCCCGACATTCCTTTTTTGTCAAGAACTTTACACAGTGCGCTTGTAAGCTGAATTTCCGAGGTGTCTCCGGTTTCGTTGTGTTTTGTAATGTCTTCTTCCAGATAATCAAAAACATCGGCAGTAAGAACATACTGGCCAAATGTGCAGTAATATTTTTCTTCTCCGCTTGTTGTTTTTACTCCCAGATAATCCTTTGCATACTGTACCGTTGGTTTCTCAGCCATTTCTGTGACGTCCATCATATAGCTCCTGCCACCGTCAAATGCGCCCGTCAGTATGCCGTAATGAATGACATTTTCAAGCTCAACGGGTTTGATAGCCACAGTAAGCTGTCCGCCGGATTTTCTGTACGCCTTTATGGTCTGCATAGTGCAGTTCATGTTCAGATTGCTTCTGTACACAAAATCCCCAAGCATAAGCAGTACAGGCTCATTTTCAAGATATTTCTTTGCCTGATACACCGCATGACCGAAGCCCCGGCGTTCCTCCTGTAAAACATAGCGAATTTTCTTTCCGATTTTTGCGATCAAACGCTCGTACTCACGAACACGCTCAGGCAGCTTAGAAATGTGTTCTTCGCTGAGAGGTTGTCCGAACATTTCTTCAAACTGCGGAATTTCCTCCTTGCCTACAACAAGGATAATTTCTTCAATTCCTGCCTCGTCAAGTTCCTCCAGAAGGTACATGATAACAGGCTTTGCGATACCGTTTTTATCTATAAC
>JALEJQ010000005.1 GCA_022769565.1 Oscillospiraceae bacterium | reverse complement strand
CAGCCCCACCACATTTCCGCCGCTTTCGCTGTCCCCCTGTCCTTTGTGAACGTTCCAGACGGGCAGGGTGATAAGCATAGTCACCGCAATGCCCAGCTGGATAAATGAAACAATGCGGTAGCCGCCGCTCCAGGAGGAATGAGCAATGGCATAGCTCATTATATAGGGGCTGATGATAGTTCCCACACCCCAGAAGCAGTGGAGCCAGCTCATATGCCTTGAGCTGTAGTGGAGGGCAACATAGTTATTGAGAGCCGAATCACTAGCCCCCGCCCCCAGACCGTAGGGTATTCCCCATAAGCAAAGCTGCCAAAAATCGGTAACGGTCGAAAATCCGAACATTGCAGCTGCGGTAACAAAAATGCTCACTGTAGTGACTATCCTTGTTCCGAACCGCTTTGTGAGCCGCTCGGACATAAGGCTCGAACATATTGTTCCGCCCGAGATTATCATAGAAACAATGCCCATATATGAGATAGGCACGTCAAAGGACAGCCTGAGGGCAGGCCAGGCGGAGCCAAGCAGGGAATCGGGCAGTCCAAGGCTTATAAACGCAAGATAAATAAGTGCAAGCAGAAAAGTACACATAAACTTACAGCTTCCTTTTTTTGTATAGTCGTCCTATTTTATCATTTTGCAATGAAAAGTTCAATGGAGATTTGATTAACTTTTTTGTGGGGTTCTTAAATATTGCCCTGCGCTCGATATCTGGACAGGCGCCGATATCGCCGTTTGCCATAACGCATGCGGTGTAATACTAATTCTTGATCAACCCATAGACAAATCCTCGGCTGGAATAAGCCCATTCATCATCCGGTTGCCTTATAAGGCAACGCTCCCTTGCCGGGCGGCAAGTCTGCCTGCGGTCGTTTTCCTTGACCCGACGTATTCTATCCACCGTCTTTATCCATAGAACAATTGGTTATTACTATAATTATTCATTCACGGAGTCTGTATTTTCATTTTCATCCATCGCTTCGGGTTCGGTTTCCTCTGTTTCGCTTTCATCGCTGTCGGATACACCTTCGGAAGCGTCTTCTTCATTATCGGATGTTTCTTCGGGATCGTCTTCGGTCTCGTCGTCTTCATCATCGGAAGTTTCATCTTCGGAGGTATCTTCTTCGGATGTATCATCTGTTTCTTCCGTATCTTCTTCTGAGCCTTCCTCATCTTCAAGCTGTGAATCGATAGTGAAGCTCTGTTCTTCAAGTACAAGCTTTGTGCCGCTTAAAACAATATCAAAGGAGCCGTTTTCCGCATCAAGTTTAAGCTCGTTATTGTAGCTGCCCTTGAAGGTCGAGGCGATCACAGCCTTTGCAGGCATTTCAACTGCAGTTCCGTTTGCGTCTGTAAGTCTGAGAGTGATGTCGGCGGAAGCTGATGTTATGCCGTATTTGCTGATTGCGAGAACGCCTTTGGAGCTGTAAAGCGTTGTTACGCTTGCGCCCGTTTCGGAATTAAGCTCATTTGCCGTTATTTTGCCCATGATCTTATTTTCTCCGTTAAGAGTGAGAGTACCTGCTTTTACAGTGCTGTTTACCGTTACATTTTCAAGTGTTGTTCTGCCTGTTCCGCTTATTGTTCCAAGTCCGAGGTCAACGTTCTTGGCGGTGAACTCATGAGTGCCTGCTGACAATGTAAATTTTGCTTCAACACCTGCTGATGTAACTGCTCTGAGGTTTGTATCAGCAATGCTGAGTTTTCCTGTTGAGCTTACGAAGCCAGTGAATGAGAGGGTTTTGCCTAAAGAAGTGAGCGTTATGCTGTTGTATGTGCCCGACTTGGGTAATTTCATTGCTCCGCCGATGCTGTAGTTGTCAAGAAGTTCTATTGTGTAGTCGGCGGTGCTTGCTTTTGCCGTTTCTACAGCGGCTACAACATCTGTCCAGAGGGCATATCTGCTTCCGTTAAGGTCAAGGGCTACAGGTCTGAGATAAGCCTTGCCGCTGATTATTGCAAGGGTGTAGTCAACAATGTCCGAGGGCTGTATTTCACTTACATCGAATACATTTTCGCCGACTTTTTTTGCTGCAAATATCACTGTGCTTTCGCTGACAGCGCTGTCGGATACAAGTTTTATTCTGCCTGTTACGGAATCTGCAGCTGTGCCTGTGAGCTTTGCAGGAGTAAAGCCCGTTTCAAGTCTGATAACCGAGCCTTCTTCACCGTAAAGCGTTTTTACCGATACGGTGGATTTGGATGAAGGTATCGTAAACTCGGCGGACGCATCAAGGTTAAGCGCTGCTGTTGTGAACGTCTTTCCTGCTTTAAATGCTGCGTTAAGGTCGATGATTCCGAAGCCCGATACTGCAGGAGAGGATATTTCGCCGGTTTTTGTGTTTGAAACATACTGAAGCTCGGTTTCTCCCATTGTAAGTTTAAACTTTGAGCCTCCCTTTATTGCAGAGATGCTTTCGGATTTGAAGCCGTTAAGTGTAAGGTCCTTTGATGCGCTGAGAGAAAAGGGCTTTGTGCTTTCGATATTTACATTTTCAAGCGTTAACGGTACCTTTGCGGAGAGTGAGGCTACGTTTGTAAGGCTGATAGTTTTCATATCGCCGCTGCTTGTTATTGTAATGGAATGTGCCTTTGAGGGAAGTGTTATCTTTGCCGCAGATGTGTTTTCATTGAGCGTTACAACGTAATCCTTTGTTATGCCTGTCATTGACTTGAACGCAAGCGCAAGATTTGGGAAAAGTCTGTCGCTGCTGCCGTCAAAAACGTTAACGGCGTTTGCATATTCCGCTCTTATGTCCTTTGAGTAAAGGAATGCGTCCAGTTTTTGGTCAGTTGAAGTTCTGTTTTCTATTTTGACCTTTGATGTGAAGTCAGTGGTTCCGCCTGACCAGAGGATAGTTTTTCCGCTGTCAAGGGTGATGAGTTCGCCCTCTGTGTCAACAATGCTCATTGTAAGGCAGTCTGTTACGTCCTTGACGGTTACCTTTGCGATTGCTCCGACTGTTTCGGGGAGGATGATCTTTGCCGTGCCGATGTTTGTTATTGCAGCTGCGGACTTTGCAATGGGAAGTTTAAGCGTTCCGTTAAGTGCTGTTACCGAGGACACGTTTCCTGTTGATGTAAGTACCTTTCCTTCGGCTATGTTTACTTCCTTGAAGGTGGCAACGCCTGCGGCTTCAAGGTCTGTATTTACGTTGAGCACTGCTGTTGACGCACCGCCTATTGTACCAAGATTGGTGACAGGCTTGTTTATGTCAAGGGTCTTGTTTGCGGAAACCTTTATTGTAAGGGGCTTGGCGTTTGTACCCTTTACCTCAATATCGAAGGTCGTGCTTGCAGGTACGGTTAGCTTTGCTGTATTAAGGTCAAGCGCACCTGTGCCGTTGAAGGTTATGCTTTTGGCTTTTGCGGGAAGAGTAAGAGAAGTGATTTCGCAGTCGTCCAGCAAGGTTATCACAATATCATTGACTGAATTTTTGCAGCCGTTGAGCGCCGATTTAAGGTCAACATAATTGTTGGTTTTATCTCCGTCTGTAACGGTTACCTTAGGTTCAAGCTTTTCGATAGTTTCTGTGCCCATTTTGTATCCGCAGACGGTGCAGGAATAGGTTATTTCGCCTTCTGCGTCAGGTGTAGGAGCAACGGTTACGGTTCCCTCGTCTTTTATATGTTCTTCAACGGGGGATTTAAGACCGCAGGTCTGACAGATATGCCAGTGACCGTTTTCGTCCTTGGACCAGGCTTTGCTGTAGCTGTGAGAATGACCGTCGCCTTCAATATCAACGAACTTGTTTCCGTTGGATGCGGCGTATTTTTCGGCAGTTGAGCCGCTGTAGCCGCATATTGTTACGCTCTTGGGAATAACTGTACCGTCAGAATCGTCAAATTCGCAGTCCTTGCTTAATATAGTTATTCTTGTCAGGGAATCGCAGGAGTTAAATGCGCTTGCGATCTTTGTTACAGTTTCGGGGATATTTACATAAGCAAGGTTTTCGCAGTAATTGAAGGTGCCCGACTTTATTTCGGTGACCGAGGACGGCCAGTCCATTGATTTGAGCATTGAATAGGAAAAGGCATTGCTTTCAATGGTTGTTACGGTCGAAGGGACGGTGATATGTTCTGCGCAGGAGAAATCCCAGCCCCACGCAGGGAAACACTGGTTGGAGTAGTTTGTGCTGAATTTGGAAAGCTGCTTTGTGGAAAAGGCTCTTCCGCCGATGCTTGTTACCTCTTCGCCGTTTATTTCGGAGGGGATAGTCACATCCTTTTCAAATCCGTAATATCTGCTGATATTGCCGTTGTAAAAGCCGTAGGGCGCATCGCCTATTTCCGAAAAGCTGTAGGTTCTGGGAGCCGTTCCCGAAAAACCTGCTTCTGCAAGATAGTATTTTCCCTCGGCATAAATGACATTGTTGATATGTCCCGAAGCGCCGCCCGAAAGAGATGAATCGTGACGGATATTTTTTATTCCGGCAGTATTGCAAAGCTCTGCGACCATATCGGTGTTTGCCCAGCAGTCGCCGCCCTTTCCTGCAAGCAGGTCTGTGTACCGCTGATACTGATAGTTGTAGGAATATGTCTGAGCGGTATACTTTGTAATGGCTTCGGCTTTTTCCTTATCGGTCATTCCCGATGTTGTTATCTTTGAGATTATGGCTGTGAGCCTTGAATCCGCAGCCGATGCAGTCAGCGGCAGTACAGTTATCATCATCGCCGCAGAAAGTATCAGACCTATGACCGATATTATTCTTTTTTTATTCATGTTGTTTATTTCCCCCTTAACAACAATAATTTTTCTTTTATTTTATCACTTTTACGGGTAAAATGCAATAATAATGAGAAAAATAAGGAATAATTATAATAAAAATTGGAATATCGATAGATGTAGATGTTCTGCATAAAAACAGAGAGAATAACGCCCACGTTTTTTGTTGTTTTGTATAAAAATTGTTATATTAAAAGTAAAGAAGACACATTAACACAAACTTTTTTCAAAAACTATTGACTTTTTTGTTGAATTTGATAAAATAAATGTAATCCATTACATCAAGAGGATGATAGGAAAGGAAAGTGTACTATGAATCTGAAAAAAGCTGCTTCTGTTATTACGGCTGTTGGAATGGCTGCCGCAATGCTTCTTACCGGCTGTTCATCGGGCGATAACGGCACCGATGTAAGCGATACCGTCAGTTCCGCCGATACGGGCGAGACTGCAAAGACTGTCAAGAACAATGAAAGCACCGCAAATGAGCTTACTGCAACAGAGGTTATCAAACTTATGGGCAACGGCATAAACCTCGGCAACACAATGGAGGCTTACGGTCACGAAAACTACGCAAAATCGGGCGTTGACCCCACCTCCTTTGAAACGCTCTGGGGACAGCCCGTTACCACAAAGGAAATGATCGAGGATATGAAGGCTATGGGCTTTGATACCCTTCGTGTGCCCGTGGCGTGGACAAACGGCATCAATTACGAAAGCGGAGATTACACCATTGACGAGCGCCTTATGAACCGTGTTGACGAGATAGTGAACTATGCTCTTGACGCCGATATGTACGTTATCGTAAACGACCACTGGGACGGAAGCTGGTGGGGAATGTTCGGCTCCGAGGACGAGGCTGTGCGTGAAAAAGCCATGGAGCTTTACAAGTCCATGTGGACGCAGATATGCGAGCATTTCGCCGATTATTCCTACAAGCTGATATTTGAATCCGCCAACGAAGAGCTGGGCGACAGGCTTAACGACAAGGACGTTACCGGCACGGAGGGCGTACTCACCGAAGATGAATGTTATGAAAAAGCAAATGAGATAAACAGCGAATTTGTAAAGCTGGTACGTTCAACGGGCGGCAAAAATGCGGACAGATTTCTTCTTATCGCAGGCTACAACACCGATATTGCCAAGACCTGCGACGGCAGATACAAAATGCCCGAGGATACCGCCAAGGATAAGCTGCTTGTTTCGGTACATTATTATACGCCCTGGGACTACTGCGCAACAGAGGCAATAAATCAGTGGGGCTCTCCCGATGATTACAATGAGCAGAACTCTCTTTTTAAGATGCTCACAAAATTTACCGATGAGGGCTACGGCGTTGTTATAGGCGAATACGCCGTTATGGGCAAGACCACAAAACCCGATACGGACAAATTCTATAGCAACCTTCTCGATAACTGTGACCTTTACAATTACTGCCCCGTTTTATGGGACTGCAGCAGCCTTTACAGAAGGTTGCTCAGAAAGGTGGACGATGAAGCTATCGCTCAGATATTCAAGGACAGATGTGCCTCAAACGAGGAAGGCAAGGACTATGCCGATATTCAGGCTGCTGCAAAGGAAAGCATGGATAAAGCCCTTGAAGCTGCTAACGATACCTTTATGGAAGGCGTTTCCATTCCTGCTTCGGATGATACTGCGGTGGCATGGATAATGTATCAGAGTTCGGATTACTCCATTGCATACAGCGTAGGCGACAAATACGACCCCACAAATATGACACTTGGAATTGCTGCCCAAAATGCCGAGATAACAGGGGAGGGTACTTATACCGTAGGTCTTGATTTCACAGGCTGCGGCGGCACAAATGGCGTTGCATTCTCCGCTCTCGGAATTTATAACGGTGAAAAATTTTTCCCCGGTTATACCGTTACAATTGACGAGATAAAGATAAACGGCGAAACCCGTGAGCTGACAGGCAAGGATTACACCTGTTCCGATGATGATAACTGCACAAGAGTTAATCTTTACAATCAGTGGGTAAAGAAGGTACCCGATGAAGCAAGACGTGCCGACGGAGATCTTTCCGAAGCATCTCCCACTATCCTTTCCGTTACGGACAAGGAGAAAATTTCCACCATTGAGATAACATTTACCTACGCTGCACCGTAAAATAAGCATATCAGCCGCTTTTGACGCAAATATCAAAGGCGGCTTTTTGTTTTCCTCTCATTGACTTTTAAGGTTTGCAATGCTATAATTACCTCAATTACAAATAAACGGAAAGGACGATAGCTGTGCTTAATTTTGTTTATGAAACACCCACAAAGGTTTATTTCGGAAAGGACGAGGAACTGAAAGTCGGAAAAATTGTTGAAGGATTTGCACCCAAAAAGGTGCTGATACATTACGGCGGACAGTCTGCGAAAAAAAGCGGACTTCTGGACAGGGTGAAAAAGGCGCTGGAGGATGAAAATATCAAATATGTCGAGCTTGGGGGAGTAAAGCCCAATCCCGAGCTTACCCTGGTGCGAAAGGGAATAGAGCTTTGCCTTGCGGAGGGCGTTGATTTTGTCCTTGCAGTGGGCGGCGGCTCCGTTATCGACTCTGCAAAGGATATTGCCAACGGCGCAGCAAACCCCGATGTTGACGTTTGGGATTTTTCCCTCGGCAAGTGTTCACCTGCAAAGACACTGAAAAAAGGCGCAGTGCTTACATTGTCTGCGGCAGGCTCGGAGATGTCAGGCTCTTGTGTTATAACCAATGAAGAAACAGGCGAAAAGAGGGGGTACGGAAGTCACTGCAACAGAATGGATTTTGCCATAGAAAACCCCGAGCTTACATATACCGTAAGTCCTTATCAGACAGCCTGCGGTGCGGTGGATATTGCAATGCACACCATTGAGCGCTATTTCTGCCCCGGTGAGGATACATATCTTACGGATTCTATTGCAGAAGCGGTGATAAAAAGCACGATGAAGGCAGGAAAAGACTGCCTTGCCGACCCTTGTAACTATGAAGCAAGAGCAAATATGATGTGGGCTTCATCACTTGCGCATAACGGACTTACTCAATGCGGAAGGAACTTTGCCCTTGTTGTACATCAGTTTGAACACGAGGTATCGGGGATGTACCCCGAGGTGGCACACGGAGCAGGTCTTGCCGCTTTATGGTGCAGCTGGGCAAGATATGTATACAGCGCAAATATTCCAAGATGGACGCAGTATGCGGCTAATGTGTGGAACCTTGACGTTGACTACGAACACCCCGAAAGAACTATAGAAGCTGCGATAAATATGCAGGAGCAGTATTACAGGTCAATAGGTATGCCTACAAACCTTAGGGTTCTGGGCGTAAAGGAGGAAGACCTTGAAAGGCTTACTCTGAACTGTACAAGAAACAGGACAAGAGAGCTTCCCGGTTACAAGACCTTGGGCTATGACGATATTCTGAACATCTACCAAATGGCGTATAATGCAGATTGAGCGGCTGATACTGCCGATAAATGGAAATGCTTGGTGAACAGCATTAATAGTCTTGACGTTAAATTCATAGTTGGATATTACCCCCGTTTGCAGAATAAACGGGGGTTTGTGCATATTGATGAAATTGCTTCGTTATAATTGTGTGGTATTGCCTGAAATGTTTGTTTGAACTATACAAAAAAGTCGGATTATATATTAATTTTTTGGAAAAATATTGAATAGTACAAAAAAATATGATAAAATAATGCCATAAAAGTCTGTTATACAGTCTTTGTACGGTATGCCTTAAACGGAAAATAAATGGAGGGGTTTGAAAATGCGTAAATTAATGCAGAAGGGCTCAAAATTACTTGCTTTTTTTGTTGCTCTGGCAATGACATCGCTTTTTTGTCTTGACGGGTCATTTGCAATTGAAACAAATGCTGAGACGATATTGTCGGCGGCGCAGATAGTTGAAGAAATGGGGATTGGCTGGAACTTGGGAAACTCCCTTGATGCTACCGGCGGCTCGGGTGCCAATGGCATTACCGGTTATGAAACAGCCTGGGGCAATCCCGTTGTTACCGAAGACCTTATAAAGGCTGTAAAAGCCAAGGGCTTCAATACTGTCAGAGTGCCCGTAACGTGGTATGAGCATATCACGGTAAGCGGTGGCACATATACAATTGACGAGGCATGGCTCGCAAGAGTAAAGCAAGTCGTTGACTATGCCTACAACAACGGAATGTACGTTATCCTTAACATTCATCATGAAGATTGGATAAACCGTTCTGATTTTAATAGCAGCTATACCGCAATGTCTACAGAACTGAAGCAGGTGTGGACGCAGATAGCGTCGTACTTTTCCGATTACGGTCAGCACCTTATTTTTGAGGGAATGAACGAACCCCGTGCGGTAGGCAATGATAGCATAAATCAATGGACAGGAAATTCGGCTTGCTATGATGTAGTCAACAAGCTGGACGCCGATTTCATAAGCACGGTGCGCTCTGTTGATTCGCCATATAAAACCAACCGTCTGCTTATGGTTCCGGGATATGCGGCAAGCGGCGACTACGGGATATATTCAAGCCTTGACAAGAGCCTTTTCGAGGACGATTACGTTGCGGCATCCGTTCACGCTTACAAGCCATATGATTTTGCTATGAATGATGAAGCAGACCATTCGGCTTTTTCATCGGCATACAAGGCAGAGCTTGACAGTGTTTTCGGCGACCTGCGCTCATTCTTTACACAGGATGACATTCCCGTTGTTATTGGCGAATTCAGCGCATCAAATTATGGAAATACAGCTGCAAGAGTTGAATGGGCAGAGTATTATATGACCCTTGCCAAGGAAATAGGCGCAGCCTGCGTTCTCTGGGATAATAACGTTGAAGCCAACAACGGCGGAGAGGCTCACGGATATATAAACAGAAGCAATAACACATGGTACAGCGCAAGCGAAAGCGTTGTCAACAAGCTTATTTCGGTAAGAAATGACAACAGCATCATCTGGGGAAGCAAGAGTTCCTATCCTTTGTACCCTCATGAGAACTTTTCTTCAGGTACGGCTGTTAATCTTAGCGGCGCAGTTATGAACACGTCCGGAATGAGCGGATTTACAAGCGGAACAGAGCTTGCAATAAAGTATACTTCGGATATTTCTCTCAAAATTGCACTTGCAAACAGCAGTTGGGATGGTTCAAGCTGGACCGAGCTTTCACCTTATGATTTTACTTATACGGATTCTTATACGATCGCGTATATAAAATATGATGATATTTACGGCGCATGGAACAGCGCAAACGGCGACCTTGCATACATAAAAGTAATTGATTCTAATTATAATGATGTATCTTGCAGCGTTATGATACTGAATGTTAAGGCTTCGCATACTCATACCCTTGCAGACAAATATTCCTCAGATTCAACAGGTCATTGGTACGCTTGCTCCGGCTGCAGCGAAAAGGTAAATTTTGAAAAACATACCGAGGATGAAGGAACGGTAACAAAGCAGCCTACCGAAACCGAAGAGGGCGAAAAGACATACAAGTGTACAAAGTGCAAGTATGTTATCAGAACAGAATCTATTACAAAACTTGATCATTCCCATGATCTTGCAGCCACATACTCCTCCGATGCAACAGGACATTGGTACACTTGCTCCGGCTGCAGCGAAAAGGTGAACTTTGAAAAACATACCGAGGACAGCGGAACGGTGACAAAAGAACCTACCGAAACCGAAGATGGTATAAAGACATTCAAATGTACAAAGTGCCAGTATGTAATCAGAACAGAACCTGTTGCAAAACTTGCTCATACTCATAATCTTGCAACCACATACTCCTCCGACGCAACCGGTCACTGGTACGCTTGCTCCGGCTGCAGTGAAAAGGTAAGCTTTGAAGCACATACCGAGGACAGCGGAACGGTAACAAAGCAGCCGACCGAAACCACCGCAGGCGAAAAGACATATAAGTGTACAAAGTGCAAGTATGTTATCAGAACAGAACCTGTTGCAAAACTTGATCATACTCATGATCTTGCAACCACATACTCCTCCGATGCAACAGGACATTGGTACAAGTGCTCAGGCTGTGAAGAAAAGGTAAACTTTGAAAAACATACCGAGGACAGCGGAACGGTAACAAAGCAGCCTACCGAAACCACCGCAGGCGAAAAGACATTTAAGTGTACAAAGTGTGAGTATGTAATCAGAACAGAACCTATTGCTCCTTTGTCTGCAAGCCCTGTAACCGTCTACGACGGCACCGAAACCAAAACCTTCGATACCCTCACAGCAGCATTGACAGCATACAAAACATCAACCGCAAACCTCACAATTACCCTTAATAAAAACGCAGACGTAAAGACCCTTTCACTTCCCACAAAAGCCGCAGGTATAACCATAACAGGCAGCGGCGCACTTAACGTCAACGCAGCAAGCATATCTATCCCTGCAAATACAACAATTGACGTTTCCCTTAACGGAGTAAACGCAAAACCCCTTGCAGTAAAGGTATCAGCAGGCAAAACTCTTGCCATAAACGGCGAAACAAGCAATATCGGCACAGTAAGCGGTACAAAAACATCCATGCTTAACGTAAATGCAGATATGATGCCGGCAAGTGTTGCAACCTTCGGTGAAATGAATATTGCAAGCGGCAAAGCACTTACCGTAACAGGCAAAATAACAGCAGTTACGACCCTTAACGGTAAGGTCATACTTCCCACAACAGCAGCTTCTGCAGCGGTAACAACAATAGGAATCGCAGAAATTATCCTTACTGACGGAAACCTTGCAAAGGTAACCGTAAACGATGTAACAGAAAGCCTTACTGTTAACGTTGTAAATGCAAACGGTGAAACAGTAACACTTGCAAGCGGAACAACGATCCTTTACACAGCAGGAAAAACAGATTACACAGGCAAGGTAACCATTGCAAACAAGACTTCAACGGGACTTGACCTTACAGCGTTCCTCTATACAAAGGAGATAAAAGCGGAATATGCAGGCGCAGTTACCCTTTATGACGGAACAGAGTACAAAGCATATCCCAATGTGACCCTTCCTCTTGCAGCAATGAAGGATGTGACAAAGGATTATGTGCTTATCCTCAATGAAGACATAAGCGCAGCAAAGCTGACACTTCCCACAAAGGCAAAATCCCTTACCATTAAGAGCGCAAATGCCGATGATGTAAAAACTCTCAGCCTTACGGGAGTAACGTCATTGTCCGCAAGAATACCTCTTACGCTTGAAAATGTAAGAATTGAAAGCACAAAATCATTCTCATTAAGCGCATCAAAGGATCTTGTACTTGACAACTTCAATTCTGAAAGTATTTCAGCAATAAAGGGCAGCTCAAAGTTCAGGCTCACAATGGGAGAAACAGCACTTCAGTACGTTTCAAACACAAAAACAGGCGAAATATCTTCTCCTGCAGTATCAGGCTTCGGAACAATTGACCTTAACGCACCGTTCAAGGCAGGCAAAACCTTTACAACATTAACTCTTGACCTTGGTTCGGCTGCTGAACTTACAATACCGGGAACAAAGTCTACAGTATCCACCAAGACGCTTTACGGTGAAGAAGGTTCTGCAATAAAATTTGAAACCGGCTTCACTCCCGTAAAGATAACAGGAACAACAGCAGATTTCGTAACAGGTAGGATTAAGCTCAAAGCAGACGGAACAATTTCCGAAAGCACAGTTCTTTTCACAGCAAAGACTGTAGGAAACGGCGTATTTGATGTAACGGAGATACAGCCGTTTGATGCGACAGTTGACTATACCATGGCGATAATAAGCGGAAAAGCGTATATCAGACCGATAGCGCTTGACCTTGACGGTGCAAAGTATGCACTCTGGACAGATGTTACAGCTGCAATTGATGCTGCAAAGGCAAGCACAACCGATTACACGATCACTTTGCTTGACAATTACGATGTCGGCGGAGCAATAAAGCTGCCTAAGGCAGGAACCTACAACAGCCTTATGATTACTTCCGACAGCAAGACACTGAGCTTTACCGGCAATGTGATCTCCACAGGTTCGCTTAACATTGTGAACACAAGCCTTGATTCCGCAAAGAACGGCGTATCCGCAAGGTATACTGTAAGCACAGGAAGGTATCGGTTCAGCGCAGAAAATGTTGACTTTAACCTTGCAGGCGGATTAAGCGGAACGGGAGATGTAACGCTGAAAAATGTTACCTTGAACGGTACCGTTAAAGCAGGCGTACTGACCCTTAACGGAATAAATACGGTACTTGGAAAAGTTACGGCATATGAGCTTAATTCAGAGGAAATCGGAACAGAGCTTAATATCCTGAACGATCCCAAGGGTGTTATGAGCGTGACAAAGAACGGCATAACAGAAGGCTCTGAGGAAATTACCCTCAGGCTTGTAAATGCAGACGGAAGTGCTGCAACTGCAGAAGAGGGAGCAATAATTGCGTCCACCTTCAAGGGCGGCTATGACGGACAGCTTAAACTCAGCACAGAAAACGGAATCTTCAACATTGTTCTTACCGACAAGGGCAAGCTTGTGCTTGAATCGGAAGCTCTCACTTCAACGGATGCCGAAAATGATGACGCGGATTCGGAAGAAACCGACGAAGATGAAGATGCAGCTGAGGAAGATGAAGACACTTCCGAAGAGGACGGCTCTGATGAAGAAGACGACACTTCCGATGATACATCTGACGAAGATAACGGCGAAGAAGGCGAAACTTGTGAAGGTGATGAAGATACGTCCGGGGAAGATGACGGAACAGGTGACAGCAGCGATGAAGCCGAAGGTGATGAACCCGTAAGTGATGAAACCGAAGGCGATACTTCCGATATGACGATCGAATAAAGCATAAAACCACAGAACCCCCTCCGGCAGTATAAATGAATACCGTTGGAGGGGGTTATTAGTATTAGACATTTTTAAATCGTGACGGAGTTATGCCTTCGTATCGTTTGAACAGCTTGCAGAAATAGCTTGCGGTGCAGAAGCCTGTTTCGGCGGCGATCTCCTCTATGGTTTTATCCGAGCCTGTCAGAAGCTCCTTTGCCGCTTGTATACGGCGCTTGGCGATATATTCCATAGGGCGTGAGTTAAGGGTGTTTCGGAAAAGCAGACAAAGATACTGCTTCGACACTCCCGATACTGCGCAAAGCTCGTTCATTGTAATGGGCGAAGCATAGTTGAAATTGATATAGTCAACGGCTTTCATAAGTGCGGTATTCGGAGCGCCCGATGTTCCTTCGGCTGAGATAAGACGGTAAAACTCAATAAGAAAATCGTACAAATACCCCGAGGCTCTGTAGTTGCCG
>JALEJQ010000017.1 GCA_022769565.1 Oscillospiraceae bacterium | reverse complement strand
AGATAAATTTGGCAGCTATAATTGCACCACTCGTCGTCAAGCTCCCTTGCCGTGCGACAGCACGCCTGTGGTCGCTTTCCTTGATTGGAGCAATTCTATCTACCAACTTTATCCACCGAACAAATGAGGATTAGTATAAGGAAAAATAAACCGCATAAAAAACTGCCCCACAAGGCGTATACTGCCTTGTGGGGTTAAAGTGCGTATCAGAGGTTAGAAAATATGAGGTTAGAAGATAGAGGTTGAGAGATAACCAAATGAGTATTTTTGATGTTTTTGAGAAGATAAAATCGGAAAATAACAGCGCTCCGGCAGGTCAGCCCGAATATATCATAGCAGGTCTTGGCAACCCCGGAGAGCAGTATGCAAACACAAGGCACAACGCAGGCTTTATGACGGTGGACGCCCTTGCGGAAAAGTACAAATTCTCCGTGAAAAAGCTGCGGTTCAAGTCACTTACGGCTGTTGCGGAGATAAACGGGGTAAGCTGCCTTGTTATGAAGCCTTCTACCTTTATGAACAACAGCGGCGAGGCTGTAGTGGAGGCTATGAACTTCTACAAGATACCCATTGAAAAAGTCATAGTCTGCTATGATGATATAAGCCTTGAGCCGTCAAAGCTGCGCATACGCAGAAAAGGCTCGGACGGCGGACACAACGGCATAAAATCCATTATCTATTTAACGGGCAAGGACACATTCCCAAGAATAAAGCTGGGCGTTGGAGCAAAGCCTCATAAGGACTACGACCTGGCGGCGTGGGTGCTTTCACATTTCAGCGAGGACGAGATGAAGCTGATGAAGGAAGGCACGGAAAAGGCTGTTGCCTGTCTTGAACTTATGGTCAAGGGCAAGACGGACGAGGCTATGAATAAATTTAACTCATGAACGCTTGCGCTAAATGAATAGTGAATAATGAATAATGAATAGTGAATAATTTTGGTGTTCGCTGCGCTCACGTTTTATTGAATTGCGGTATCATCGCTGTTAATGCTATACAGCCTGTTCATAAGAGCAGGATAATTGGTTTTTCCGTTAAGAATACGGTAAAACACCACTTTCTTCTCTTTTTCAAACACTTTGTAAAGCATAAGATAATCACGGACAACGACCATACGGAATCCCGACTTTGAAAGTTTGGGGTCGGGTACGGTCACGCCGGAATAGGGAAAGTTCTGTATCTGCACAGCGGCGTTCATCATTTTATCCTTTATCCGAGCAGCACCCTGCTTGCTGCCGAGCATAACGAATGAAGCGGTTATTTCCGTCATATCGTTAATAGCGGCAGTAAGGAACTCTGCGTTATATTGTTCCATTTATTACGTCCTCCAGATGCTTGTTTACTTCGTCAATAGAGTAAGTTTTTGCGCCGTTCAAGCGCTGTGCTTCAGCTTCAAGCAGTTTTTCACGCAAATCGAGCATTTCTTCACGAAAGGAATAGGCTTCCATACTCATAACAACGAGGTCGCCCTCTCCGTTTTTGGTAAGGAAAACAGGCTGGTTTTCTGTTTTGCAGAAATTTGCAATATCATTATAATCATTTCTCAGACAGGTGGACGGCTTTATCATCATAACAATCAACTCCTTGCAATTTATGTGAATAATTCTATTCGCATTATATCATTATTATATGCAAATTGTCAAGGCATATCAGTGCTTCGTTAAATGAATAATTCCGGTGTAAATCGGGCGGATATAGAATCCGCCCCTATGGATAAACTTTAAAATAACATCGCCGAAGGCGATACCTTAATTATTCATTATTCATTCTTCACTATTCACTATTCATTAATTATCCCAATTGAAAGGTAATCCGATTTATGGCAGGTTCAATTTTTGTCAGAGCAATAGAAGACTTAAACCTTTTGAAGGATATTAAGCTGTCCGTTCAAAGGCACGAATCCCCCGTTTCCGTAACGGGCGTTTCGGGAATACACAAGGCGCAGCTTGCCCTTGCCGCAGGCGTTTCCGCTCCCGTCCTTATCATCACCGAGGATGAAGCAGGTGCAAAGCGTATTTCCGACGATATAAACGAAATGTCGGGAGAGGTGTGCAGCTATGTCTATCCGGCAAAGGATTTCACCTTCACCGAGGTGGAGACCGTTTCAAGAGAATATGAGCATACACGGCTTGGTGTGCTTTCAAGGCTTTTAAGCGGTTCCTGCCGTTTTGTATGCGCTTCGGTCGAGGCGGTGCTGCAGCGCACTATCCCCCCCGAAATTCTTGCGGCGAGAACTGTTGCCATAGACAAAAACACCACCGTTGACACAAAACGCCTTGCCGCAGACCTAATAGCCGCAGGCTACACACGCAGCGACACCGTTGAAGGACCTTCCCAGTTTTCAATAAGAGGTTCGATAGTTGATATTTTTTCCGTGCAGGAGCCTTTTCCCGTAAGAATTGAGCTTTGGGGTGACGAGATAGACACAATGTCCTACTTCGACACGGAAACACAGCGCCGCACCGACCCTGTTGAAAGACTTGAAATATCCCCTGCCTGCGAGGTGCTTTTTGACAGCCCCGAGGTATTTGCCGAAAGAATAGCAGCCCTGTCAAAGTCCGTCAGGGGCAAACGTGCGGAAGCCGTTAAAGCCAATCTTGCAAAGGATATTGACCGCCTTAACACCGGTCTTTCTCTCGGAAATATCGACAAGTACCTTCCCCTTGCCTATGAGCTGCCCGGTGACATTTTCGATTACCTTGACCCCGAGAACAGCGCAGTAATTTTCAGCGAATACCGCAACTGCGCCGAAAAAGCAAAGCCTGTTCTTTCGCAGCACGCCGAGGATATAAAGCTGCTCCTTGAAGAAGGTGAGCTTTGCAAGGGTCTGGGCGGTTATATGCTTGAATTCGGCGAGCTTATGTCAAGAGCGGACGGCTTTATGCAGATATATATGAACACCTTTATGCGCAGCAGTGATGATGTGCGTTTCAAAAGGCTGCTTTCCGTTTCCGCAAATCAGACTGCTCCCTGGGGCGGCGAGATACGCCAGCTTATCGAAGACCTGCGCAGCTATCTTGACAGCGGTTATTCCGTTATCGTTATGGCAGGCTCGGAGAAAACGCTCCCCATTATTGCAAACGACCTTCGTGACGAGGGTATTCCCTGCGACATTTTAACGGAGAAGTCACAGCTTGTAAAGGGCAGAGCCTTGCTTATGACAGGCTGCGTAAGCTCGGGCTATGATTACCCCGACGTTAAGACCGCACTTATCACTCAGGCAAGAGCCGCCGTTTCAAAGCGCCGTGCGAAAAAGCTGAAAAAGGGCGAGGAAATAAGCTCCCTTTCGGACATTTCCCCCGGCGACCTTGTTGTTCATGCTCTCCACGGCATAGGACGCTTTCAGGGCATACGCAAGCTGGAAATGGAGGGCGTTACAAAGGATTATATCACCATACAGTACGCAGGCACCGACGTTCTTTACGTTCCCGTAAACCAGCTTGATATGGTGTCACGGTACATCGGTCCCCGTGACGATTCGGGAGTAAAGCTGAATAAGCTGTCCTCAAACGAGTGGCAGAAAACACGGAATCGTGTAAAAAAAGCCGTCAAGGATATGGCGGAGGAGCTTACCAAGCTGTATGCTGTCCGTGCGCAGACAAAGGGCTTTGCCTTTTCGGAGGAATGTGACTGGCAGCGTGATTTTGAGGAGCGTTTCCCCTATACCGAAACGGACGACCAGATCCGCTGCATACAGGAAATAAAAGAGGATATGGAAAAGCCTGTGCCTATGGACAGACTTCTCTGCGGCGACGTTGGCTTCGGCAAGACCGAGGTGGCGTTCAGAGCGGCGTTCAAATGTATGCTTGACAGCAAGCAGTGCGTACTTCTTACCCCTACCACCGTTCTTGCGTGGCAGCATTACCAGACCGCAGTAAAGCGTTTTGAGCATTTCCCTATGAAAATACAGCTTCTCTCCCGTTTCCGCAGCAAAAAGGAGCAGGAGGAGATAATAAAACAGCTCCGCAGGGGCGAAATTGACATGATAATCGGAACCCACCGCCTTGTTCAGAAGGACGTTAAATTCAAGGACTTGGGTCTTGTTATCATAGACGAGGAACAGCGCTTCGGCGTTGCCCATAAGGAGCGGTTCAAGGAGGCTTTTGCCGGAGTTGACGTTCTTACCCTTTCCGCAACGCCTATCCCCCGTACCCTTAATATGGCAATGAGCGGAATAAGGGATATGAGCGTTATTGAAGAGCCGCCCGTTGACCGTCACCCTGTTCAGACCTACGTTATAGAGCATAATATGGGGGTTCTTGTTCAGGCTATAACAAAGGAGCTGCGCAGAGGCGGTCAGGTCTACTATATACACAACCGCATAGACAGCATTGCAATGTGCGCAGAAAACCTTGCAAAGCTGCTGCCCGATGCAAGAATAGGCGTTGCTCACGGTCAGCTTACGGAGGAACAGCTTTCTGACATATGGCAGCAGCTGGTTGAGCATGAGATAGATATTCTTGTCTGCACCACCCTTATCGAAACGGGCGTGGACGTTCCAAACGTAAACACACTTATTATCGAGGACGCAGATCACCTTGGACTTTCACAGCTTTATCAGCTGAGAGGCCGTGTGGGACGTTCAAACCGCCGTGCCTTTGCATATTTTACCTTCCGCAGAGGAAAGGTGCTTACGGAAATAGCCGCAAAGCGACTTGACGCAATAAGAGAGTTCACCCAGTTCGGCAGCGGCTTCCGCATTGCAATGCGTGACCTTGAAATAAGAGGAGCAGGTTCAATTCTCGGCGGAAAGCAGCACGGTCAGATGGAAGCTGTCGGCTACGATATGTATTTACAGCTTCTTTCCGAAGCAATTGCGGAGCAGAAGGGCGAAATGCCGCCTCACCGTCCCGAGGAATGTCTTGTTGACCTGCAGATCGAAGCCCACATTCCCGAAAATTATATTGAAAGCCTGTCGGGAAGGCTTGATATTTACCGCAAAATTGCAGGTTTGCAGACCAATGAGGACAGCATGGACCTTATTGACGAGCTTATTGACCGTTACGGCGAGCCGCCCAAGGCTATCCAGGGACTTATCACCGTTGCGCTTCTCAGAAATATGGCAGGAAATATGGGCATTACCGAGATAACACAGCGGAACGGAATGATGCTTTTCTATCTGAAGTCCGCAACTATGGAGCAGATACAGGCACTTGTCAAGACCTTCAAGGGCAGAGTTACCGTCAACGGCTCCGAGAAGCCTTATATTGCCGTTAAGATAAACAAGGACGACAAGCCTGTTGAGCTTATGGAATCCGTTATAAACATTATGCACGAGAATTATATCGAAGAAACAAAGGACGGTTAAAATGAAGCTTGTTCACCTTTCTGACTTGCACCTTGGGAAAAGGGTATGCGAATTTTCAATGCTTGAACAGCAGAAGTATATCCTTGACAGAATTATAGACATCGTTTCTGAAGAAAAGCCGGATGCCGTGCTTATTGCAGGGGATATTTACGACAAGCCCGTGCCTCCTGCCGAAGCGGTGGAGCTTTTTGACGATTTTCTTGTTAAGTTGGCGGAAAGAGGTACGGAGGTATTTGCAATAAGTGGAAACCACGACTCCCCCGAGCGCATTGCATTCGGTTCAAGGCTTATGGCACCTGCGGGAGTTCACCTTTCCCCTGTTTACGGCGGAGAGGTAACGCCCTTTGAGCTTAAAGACGGCTTCGGCAGCGTTTTTGTTTATATGCTGCCCTTTGTGAAGCCTGCAAACGTGCGCCGCTTTTTCCCCGATGAGGACACGGAAAGCTACGATTCCGCACTTCGCACCGCCGTTAAGCATATGGATATTGATACTTCAAAGCGTAACGTTATAATCGCTCACCAGTTTGTAACGGGAGCGGAGCGCTGCGAGTCGGAAAGCATTTCCGTAGGCGGACTTGACGATGTGGGAGCGGATATATTCGAGCCGTTTGATTATGCCGCATTGGGTCACATACACGGTGCACAGCATATCCTTTCGGAGAAGATACGCTACTGCGGAACGCCGCTGAAATACTCCTTTTCCGAGGTAAACCATAAAAAGTCCGTAACAATTGCTGAGCTTAAAGAAAAGGGCAGCCTTGAGCTGCGCACCGTGCCGCTTGTTCCCCTTAACGATATGAGAGAGATAAAGGGCAGCTATATGGAGGTCACGAACCGCAGCGCCTACACCGATGAGAACAGGAATGATTTCCTTCACGTTACACTTACCGATGAGCAGGATATTCCCGAAGCAATGGGCAGGCTCCGTGCAGTTTATCCCAACATAATGAAGCTGGACTATGACAACCTGCGCACCCGTTCGGGCGGAGCGATGAACGACCTGTCCGAGGAGAAGCTCAAATCTCCCGAGGAGCTGTTTTCGGGATTTTACGAGCAGTGCAACAACTCACCCATGACAGCGGAGCAGAGCGAATATGTTTCGGAGCTTATAAAGGAGCTGTGGGGGTAAGAACCGCGAAGCGTCTAAAGTTTACGTCAATTCTGCTTGGTTTTCGAAGAAAACTCCGAACGGCAGTGAGGACAGAATTTCGCTTTATCAAAGGGTGGCAGGGGTCAAGGGGGCAGCGCCCCATTGTCGCTCTCCGCAGAGAGCGAAACTCCCCTAAAGCAAGGTGCAACGCATTGTAAAAGTAAAATAAGCAAAGTAAAAATTAACGGCGCAATTCACATAAAAAATCGGAACCAAGAAATGTGTCATATGACATAGAACTCGTGGAACCGACTATGTGAATTGCGCCTATTCTTACATATCAAGATAAAGTACTCTCGGATAAAATGTACAGAGCGAAGCGATGTGCATTTTATCCGACACGACAAACAAAGGCGGTCTGTTTTCCGCACATTTATTACAATTATGTAGGGGACGGGTGTGCGCCCGATTATCGCAAACAAATCAGGAACGGCTTGCCCGTTCCGCCCCTCACACAGGAACCCCACAGCCGTTACAGCAAACAACAAACTGACCAAAAGCCGCATAGCGGTGGCCTGGAGAGGGTTGGGGGTTTGGGGAAAGAGAGTGCAGAGGGAAAACCGCAAGGGGGTAAGGGGGGAGGGCGGCCCAGCGTCCCTTTTGTACCAGAGCGCCTCCCCCTTGCCCCCTGAAGGTTGTCCCTTTGCATACCGTGCCATACAGAAGTACACCCAAAAAAGAAGTCACGTTAAATAAAACTATGGCGCAACGCCGATATTATTCACTATTCATTCAGCGAAGCGCCTATAATTCCTCATTAAATTTGTCGTGTCGGATAAAATGCACGTCGCTCCGCTCCGCACATTTTATCCGAGGGTGCTTTGTTTTTATAGGATAGAAATAGGCGCAATTCACATAGTCGGTTCCACAAGTTTTGTGATATGCAATACATTTCTTGGTTCCGATTGTGTATGTGAATTGCGCCTTCGGATTTTTTTACTTTGCTGTTTTTGCTGTTACTTGGCTGTGCGCCTTAGCTTTAGGGTGTTTCGCTCTCTGCGGAGAGCGACAATGGGGCGCTGCCCCCTTGACCCCTGCCACCCTTTGAAAAGCGTGGACGTAAACTTTATATCTGTTTTGTGAAATAGCGAAAACAGCTGCGTTTTTTTGCAAAACGGTTTACAAAACGTTCCTTCGGTGATATAATAATCATATATGATTTTTTTGAAAAGGAAGATTAAAAATGCCCGTTAAAGTTGGTATGGTATCTCTCGGCTGCAATAAAAACCAGGTCGATGCCGAAAGAATGCTGTTTAAAATAAAAGAAGCAGGCTATCAGCTTGTGGCTGACGCCGCTCTTGCCGATATTGCCATTATAAACACCTGCGGCTTTATCGAAAGCGCAAAGCAGGAGGCTATAGAAACTATACTTGAATTTGCCGAACTGAAAAAGGAAGGCAGGATAAAGAAAATAATCATCACAGGCTGCCTTGCGGAACGATACAAGGAGGAAGTACACGAGCTTATCCCCGAATCTGACGCTGTTGTGGGCTTAGGCTGCAACGGGGATATTGTTAATGTGCTTGACCATGTGCTTGCAAACGAAACGTTCCTTAATTTCGACAACAAGCTTTCTCTTCCAATGACAGGCGGACGTATCCAGACAACGCTGTCGTTTTATTCCTATCTTAAAGTGGCTGAGGGCTGCAGCAATTGCTGTACCTACTGCGCTATTCCTTCAATAAGAGGCAAATTCCGCAGCGTTCCTATGGAAGAGCTTGTTGCGGAAGCCAAAGACCTTGTGGGCAGGGGCGTAAGAGAGCTTAACGTTATCGCTCAGGACACTACCCGTTACGGCGAGGATCTTTACGGTGAATCAAAGCTCCCCGAGCTGCTTGAAGAGCTTTGCAAAATTGACAATCTTAAGTGGATAAGAGTGCTTTACTGCTACCCCGAGCGTGTTACGGACAAGCTGCTTGACGTTATCGCAAAGGAAGACAAGATAGTTAAGTACATAGAACTGCCCATTCAGCACTGCGACGGGGATATTCTCAGAAAGATGAACCGCCCCGGAGATGAAGCCTCCCTGCGCAGCCTTATTGAAAAGATAAGGGCGAAGATACCGGGTGTAGTGATACGCACTACCCTTATAACAGGCTTCCCGACGGAGACCGAGGAGCAGTTCAATACTCTTGCGGAATTCGTCAAGGACGTTAAGTTTGACCGTCTCGGCTGTTTCCCCTATTCCGAGGAAGAAGGCACAAAGGCGGCTGAAATGGACGGTCAGATAGACGAAGAGGTAAGAAAGCACCGTGCCGACATCATTATGGAGCAGCAGCAGATAATAATGGCTCAGAAGAACTCGGAAATGTTAGACAAGACTGTGGAAGTTGTTACCGAGGGCTACGACCGTTACGGTGAATGCTATTTCGGCAGGACTTACGCCGACGCTCCCGACATTGATGGAAAGATATTCTTTACTTCCCAAGGCCGCAAGCCGGTTCCCGGAAAGTTTGTTAAGGTAAAGATAACAGATATGCTTGACTACGACCTGATTGGAGTGATAGACGATGAATCTGCCGAATAAGCTGACTATTCTGCGAGTAATTCTTGTTCCGTTTTTCGTTTTCTTTATGCTGACGGATTTTATCCCTTTCAGCAAGATAATTGCGTTGGTCATATTCATTGCGGCTTCCGTTACGGACGCACTTGACGGACATATTGCAAGGAGCAGGAACCTTGTTACCACCTTTGGCAAGTTCCTTGACCCTCTTGCGGATAAGGTGCTTGTCATTTCGGCGCTTATCTGCATGACAGAGCTGGGACTTGTAGGTGCAGTTCCCGTTATAATCATTGTTGCAAGAGAATTTATGGTGTCGGGACTTCGCCTTGTTACCGCTAACGAGGGCATTGTGGTAGCCGCAGGCATCTGGGGCAAGCTCAAAACTGCATTTACAATGATAGCGATAGTTGTTATCATGGCAGGAATGTGCATCGGCTTTGAACCGGGTACAACGGGCGCAGCGGTAATGAATATTGCAAATCAGACCCTTATCTGGATAGCAACCGCCCTGACCGTTATTTCCGGTGGAATTTATCTTAAGGGCTACTGGAAGTATATTGATTCAAGTAAGTAAACACCGCAAAATTTAATTCGGAATTAATAACGTTTTAATGAGCGATTTTGAGATGGATATGTTTTCCGCACAAAATCAATGCTTTTTCGCAAATTTACCGTTTTTGTAGGGGCGCACAGTGTGCGCCCGATTTTCTTACACGGAATTGCCCGTTAATAACCGTCTTTTCGTGCATAACAACACTCTACTTTGCCGTGTCGCAGGAAAATGCTCGTCGCTTCGCTCCTTACATTTTCCTGCGAGGGGTACTTTGTTTTTATGGGATAGAAATAGGCGCAATTCACATTTAGTCGGTTCCACGAGTTTTATGTTATACCAAACATTTCTTGGTTCCGCTTCTTGATGTGAATTGCGCCTTTGTAACTTTTACTTTGCTGTTTTTGCTGTTACTTTGCTGTATGCCTTACTTTTTAGGGGTGTTTCGCTCTCTGCGGAGAGCGACTTAGGGGCTCTCTCGCCAAAGTCAATAACATTGACTTAAGACCCTCGCCAAAGGGACTCGTCCCTTTGGAATCCCGTTATCGCTGCGCTGTAACGCTCAGAAATGCGGTTATTCCGCCGTTTTCTTGCCTATGGGATAAATTTTGTCATATGCGGTTTCCGCCATGCTGTTTGCTGCTTCTGCGGTAAGCTCATATTTATACCATGAATAGTTCTCGCCGTCAACTACGGGATCCATCCATGTCATTACGCCGTTCCAGCCGTTATCATATGCCAGCTTATACTTGTCTGCGGCAGTCAATCCCGTTTTATCGCTGTCGTCGTTGGGAGTTTCACCGATAACGCAGGGCTTTGTTCCGTCAAGTCCGAACTCCTCGGCGGTGATTTTGAAGGGCAGCGGATATGTTGACATCATCCACGCATAATAGTGTGGGCTGTAGAAATCAAGATATGCGTCCTCAAGTCCCGTCAGCTCTTTAAGAAATGCGTCGGAAACATAATTGCCCTGATATTTGTCGGAGTTGTACTTTATCATACCCAGACCTACGGTAACAAGCGTGTCGCAGTTCTGATGTATAACGGAAGCGCACTTGCCGAAGAAGTAGGAAAGATGTTCCCACGATACCTCACCCTTGCCGCATTCGTCATTCTCATAGACCCAGTCGGGTTCGTTCATAATGTCGATGGAGAAAAGATATTCGTTGGAGCCGTAGCGCTGGCAGAATTCCTTTACATATGTATCTGCAAAGCCATCGCAGTTTTCCTTGCTTGTTATAAGGGCACGCCATTTCTGGTAGCCGCCGTTGGGCTCCTTGAAATGGTCGAAGGAGGTGAGGGTAGCCATAATGTAAATGCCATGCTTTTTGGCAAGGGTAAACAGCGTGTCAAGGTCTGTCCAATGTGCCTCATTTATTTCCTTTATTTCACCCGTGGTCTTAAGTCTTACAATGCTCTCGCCGTTGCAGTTGACCCAGATACGGGTGCAGTTTATATTGTCCGCTGCAAGCTGCGCAAAGGTTTCATCCCAATACTGCTCATTCATAACGCCGGAAAAGTCGTTCCAGCACTGCCAGGGGGTGTTTGTGCCGTTTATCCACAGCTCCTTGCCGTCCACAACGAATTTTGTTCCGTCAACGGAAACTCTTGCGGAAGCCGTTTCCACGGCGGCGGTCGTTCCCTCTGCTGTGCTGTCCTCGTTATCCGTATTTCCTCCGCAGCCTGCCATTGACAGCGCCATAACGGCAGAAAGTGCAAAAGCGGTCATTTTTTTCAAATATGCCGTCATTTTTATACCTCCGTAAAAAATTGTACACGAAAAAGCCGCAAAGCTTCTGCGGCGTTCTCACGAATGATAATATTATTGTATCATCACTTCAAATCAAAGTCAATTATAAAATCTGAATAATCAGGGTGCGAAAAAATCGGGGCGGGAACCCCGTCCCCTGCATAAATTATGCCCATGCAAAATACATCGCCGCAGGCGATACCATAATTCCGAATTCCGCATTAAATCAAAGCCCTTTACAGGTCTTGGAGTAAATAATAAGCGCAATTATAACGCAGATTATCTGCGCCGCATTTACCGACAGGGTGAAGCCGAAAGCCAGTTTGAACACAATGAGGTCAAGCACCATGGGGCTGCCCGTGTCAAGTCCTACCGACAGGGTGTACGCAAGCCAGGAAAGTACGGGTACCCCCTCGCATACTCTGCCAAGTATGGTTCCAAGCAGTATTCCTGCAAGAAGGAAAAACAAAAACGCTATTGTTCTTTTTAAGCCGCTGCTCATATATATTGTTCCTCTCCAAAGTGTTTGATCCTTACGTCTTAAACACTTATGTTATATTATTCCTCTGTAATAAAGTCCTCGGGTCATATTTTGCATATCGGTCTTTCTTCGTTCAAGATAACATTCCGTTATGCGCCGCACTTCTTCGGGCGGTTCGTCCGTGAACATAAGCTGTATAAAATCACAGTTTACTTCATTCAGCTTGTCGGACATTACAAGCCTGTCGCTGTTCAGCACCTCGCAGGAAACGCCGTCGCATGTTACGGGGAAGAACCTGCCCGTTCTGTCCGTAAGTCCCCCCGTGCAGCTTTTGCAGCCGCCCACAGCCTGCTTAACGGGGCAGTTCCTTGTGAGCATAAGGGGCAGCCGCCCGTAAGCAACTATTCCGTAGGGCAGTTCATCACCCAGTGACGAAATTTGCGGCAGCTTTAACTCAAAGGATGCTGTAACGTCCGTAAGTCCAAGCTCCTTGTACGATCTCATAGACATTGTGTTGGCAGCATTAAGTCCGAAACCGCCGTGAAGCTCAAAGCCAAGCCGTTTTCCAAGCCTTATATGTGCGAAGTTGGTGCAGAGCATTGTGCTAACGCCCGTTTCTTTGAGCTTAATCAGCTTTTCTTCAAGTTTTTTTTCGTCCGTAACGAAACGTGGCATTGCGATTCCCGTTTTAACGCCTGCGGACAAGCATTTTTCCGCATTTTTCAGCAGCTCGTTAAGCGGAACATACACTATCTCTGCAAAATCGGGAACGCCTTCAAGCTGTTCTGCCGAATATACCTGCACCCTTATGCTTTTGTGCTTTATATTCAGCTTTTTGAAAAAATTAAGGTCAACGTCACAGAAACGCTGCGGCTTCTTTTTCGCTGTAAGCCTTGCAAGATCCATTTCCTCAACCGCTTCACGCCGCAGAGCGTTGAGCCTTGAAGCAGGAATTATTACGCCCTCGTCAATTTCCGCAGTAACATTGCCAAGCTCATAGGGCGTGTCCCCAAGCTTTGAAAGCTGATT
Source organism: Oscillospiraceae bacterium (assembly GCA_022769565.1). Taxonomy (GTDB): domain Bacteria; phylum Bacillota; class Clostridia; order Oscillospirales; family Ruminococcaceae; genus UMGS363. Next base: position 112,008 of record JALEJQ010000017.1, on the reverse strand, counting down.
TTCCACCGCCGCAAGGTCGGTAGGCTTGTTCAATGCGGCTTGCGGAGCATCTCCCGTTACGGTAACAGTCACGCCGTCGGAGCGCATTTCAAGCAAAGCAGGCTTATCCTTTTTTATAACTGCGCGGAAATCCGCTTTTACCGCCTTTGTTTCCTTTCGGAACAGCTCACGAAGCTCGGGGAAAACGGCTTCTGCGGAAACAACGTCCTCTTTTCGGCGTGTTCCGAACATTTCCGCACCGATCTTTCCCGTAAGATAGCCGTCCGTAAAGCCGCTCCTTGAAAATACCGCACGGAGAGAGTCAAGGTCGGGTTCCCTTCCGTCAGCGGCGGCACGGCAGGCTGTAACGGCGGCGGCAACGTACTCCGCACGTTTCATTCTTCCCTCTATTTTAAGGGAGCGCACACCTGCTTCTTTCAGCTTATCAATATGCTTTATAAGAGAAAGGTCTTTCAGCGAAAGGTCGCAGCGATCTTCTCCCTTTACCGCCGAAAAGGGCAGACGGCAGGCCTGTGCGCAAAGTCCCCTGTCTGCGCTTCGGGAGCCTATCATTGCGCTCATATAGCACTGACCCGAAACGGACATACAAAGCGCACCGTGTACAAAGGCTTCCACCTCAATATCCGCTGTGCATATTTCCCTTATCTGTTCAAGGGAAAGCTCTCTTGAAACAACAACTCTCGAAAAGCCACACTCTTTGGCAAGCAAAGCGCCCTCTTTTGTGTGTATTGACATCTGAGTTGAAGCATTAAGCCTCATATCGGGCAGCGCCTCACGGAGCATTTTCGCCGCACCCACATCCTGCACAATAAATGCGTCAACGCCTGCTTCTGCGGAAAGCCTTGCGGCGTTCAGGAAATCCTCAAGCTCGCTGTCGAAAACAAGAGTGTTCACCGCCCGGTAAATGCGGACGTTGTGCAGGTGGCAGTAATCAACGGCTTCCGCAAGCTCCCGATCCGAGAAATTAACGGCGTTTGCCCTTGCGGAAAAACGGCTGCCGCCTATATAAACAGCGTCTGCACCGCACCGCACAGCGGCATAAACGCTTTCCATACTTCCTGCAGGAGCAAGTATTTCGGGCTTTTCATACATATGCTTTGTACTCACTTCTTGGCAGCAGCCTTTGCGCCGCCTGCTTCGTCAATGGTTTTCTTCATTTTTTCGATGTTAAGCTCGTTTTCAAGCTCCTTTATCCTTGCTTTAAGGGTCTCTGCTTCTTTAACTGCATCGTCACGCTCCGCTCTTGCACGGCAGGCTTCGTCAACATACTCCTTTATCTGAGTGCGGATATTGTCGATGCTTTCGTTTGCCTTCTGAGCGTCGTCAAAAGCGGAAAGAGCGGCAAGAACAGCGGCGGACTGTACGGTCACACTGTCCGACTGGGTGGTCATCTGGTCGATAGTGTTCTCCACCTTCTTGGCAAGGGCAATATAATAGCTTGCTGATTCCTCAGTCTTGAGCGCATATTCTTTGCCGCAGATAGTAACTCTGACTTTGTTCATAGTAAATATCCTTTCATTTTTATTTGCGAATAATGTCGTATTTATTATACTACATTTCTCCCTATATTTCAATAGATAATATTTTATCAAAAGTTCTTGTTCATATTATTCCTGCAAATAGGAAAAAACATTCAAAATGCAAACATAGCATAACATAACGGGCAAAAGATGTTATCGGCGGTTGGTTGTAAAGCGTTTGCCTTTATTATATAATTTGAGTATCAAACAACACAAGGGGGAATAAGCCTGTGTATGCAGCTCAGACTATAGATCTTGTTAAAAAATACGGCGACAAAACAGCAGTTGACGGAATAAACTTTTACGTTGAAGAGGGAGAGCTTTTTGCTCTGCTGGGTGTTAACGGTGCAGGAAAGACCACTACCGTCCGTATGCTCTGCTGTCTTTCAACGCCCACTTCGGGAGATGCGCTCATCTGCGGCAAAAGCGCCGTAAAGGAACCCGATGCGGTGAAGGCACTTATCGGCATATCAACTCAGGACACTGCCGTTGCGCCTAACCTTACCGTTCGTGAGAACCTTGAATTTACCGCAGGGATATACGGCTTTTCAAAGGAGAAGATAAAGGCAAAGACAGAGGAAATGGAAAAGGCGTTCGACCTTACGGAGGTAATGGACAAGCGCACAAAGACCCTTTCGGGGGGCTGGCAGAGAAAGGTAAGCATTGCAATGGCGCTTATCTCCGAGCCGAAGGTGCTTTTCCTTGACGAGCCTACTCTCGGACTTGACGTTCTGGCAAGGCGAGAGCTGTGGAAGGTAATAACCGCTCTCAAAGGCAAGATCACAATAATACTTACCACACACTATATGGAAGAAGCCGAAGCCCTTTCAGACAGGATAGCCGTTATGACAGGCGGAAAGATCGCCGCTATGGGTACCCTTGCCGAGCTTGAAGCGCTTTCGGGCGAAAAGGGACTTGAAAATGCGTTCATCAAAATTGCTGAGGACGCAAAGAAAGGAGTGCTGTAAATGAACAGATCGGCACTTTTTGCGTCAAGAAACGCAAAGGAGATACTTCGTGACCCCTTAAGCTACATATTCTGCCTCGGATTCCCCGTTATAATGCTGGTGGTAATGTCGGTGGTTAACGAGAGCATCCCACCGCAGGCAGGAATGGTCATTTTCAGAATAGACAACCTTGCTCCGGCAATAGCCTTTTTTGGACTTATGTTCACAATGCTTATGGCGGCGCTGCAAATATCAAAGGACAGGGGCAGCTCTTTCCTTATCCGACTTTACGCATCTCCGATGAAGGCGTGGGATTTTATCGGGGGATATTTCCTGCCGATGATGTTCATTGCCCTTGCGCAGCTTCTCGTATGCGCAGTATGTTCGGCTGTAATAGCAAGCATTACGGATGTTGAGCTTAATATAGGCAACCTGCTGCTGTCGGCGCTGGTAATGCTTATCCCTGCGGCGCTTATGACAGGCTTCGGAATGCTTTTCGGCAGCCTTTTCAGCGAGAAAGCGGCACCGGGACTTTGCTCCATAATAATTTCCGTAGGAAGTATGCTTGGCGGCATTTTTATGGATGTTGACGCTCTCGGCGGCGTGATACTGAAAATATGCAAGGTACTGCCCTTTTATTACTGCGTAACGGCAGGCAGATGCGCATTGTCGGGAGAGTTCGGGGAAATGGTATCTCCGCTGCTTGTTTCCGCAGGCTATACCATAGCGGTGACAGTTCTTGCAGTGCTTGCTTTCAGAAGAAGAATGAAAGCGGATATGAACTAATACTAATAACCATTTAACCTATGGATAAATACGGCGGCTATAATACGCCCACTCTGCGTCAAACTCCCTTGACAGGCGGCAGCCTGCCTGCGGTCGTTTTCCTTGATTGGTCGTATTCTATCCACCGTCTTTATCCATAGAACAAATGGTTATTAGTATAACTGTCAGACCCGACAGTGAAGCGATAATGGGATTCCAAAGGGACGAGTCCCTTTGGCGAGGATTTTTAAGGGCGAGGAGCCCTTAAATCGCTCTCCGCAGAGAGCGAAATCCCCAAAACTAAGGCACAACGCAAAGCTGCGTTAAAAGCAGCAAAGTAATAAACCCCAAGGCGCAATTCACATCAAAAAACGGAACCGAGTAATGTTTGGGATAACATAAAACTTGCGGAACCGACTATGTGAATTGCGCCTATTTCTATCCCGTATAAACAAGGTTACCCTCGCAGGAAAATGTAAGGAGCGCAGCGACGAGCATTTTCCTGCGACACGGCAAACTATGTAATGGTTGCCCCGACAAAGCTTGTTGAACCTCACCAAAATCGTTGACCCACTGGCGCACACTGTGCGCCCCTACAGTAATACTAATCCTCATTTGTTCGGTGGATAAAGTTGGTAGATAGAATTGCTCCAATCAAGGAAAGCGACCACAGGCGTGCTGTCGCACGGCAAGGGAGCTTGACGACGAGTGGTGCAATTATAGCTGCCAAATTTATCTACAGGTTAAATGAGGATTAGTATAAGATAACAAAAAACAAGGCTGTCCGCAGATACGCCTGCAGCAGCCCCATTTTGCGTTATTGATGTGTTTTTGCGGAAATAATGTCAAGTATGGCGTTTGCCGCTTCAAACTTTGTCATTTTTCCAAGCTCCGTTTTTCCGTCCTTTGTTATAACGGTTATGATGTTTGTATCGCTGCCAAAGCCTGCGCCCTCCTGACGAAGGCTGTTTGCACAGATAAGGTCAAGGTTCTTGCGTTTCAGCTTTTCCTCGGCGTTTTCGATAACGTTGCTTGTTTCCATTGCAAAGCCGCAGAGTATCTGCCCGTCACGTTTGTGTTCGCCAAGATGACCGAGAATGTCCTTTGTGCGCTCCAGCTTGATGCTAAGCTCGCTGTCCGACTTCTTTATCTTTTCGTCTGCAATTTCGGCAGGGCGGTAATCCGCAACTGCGGCGGCTTTGATGATAATATCCTGCTCGGGAGCGGCTGACGTTACCGCATTAAACATATCCTCTGCGCTGAAAATGCTGACGGGCTTAACAAACATGGGAAACTCCGCTTCGGTCTTGCCGTAAACAAGAGTTACCTCCGCACCTCTGTACGCCGCCGCTTCTGCAAGCGCAAAGCCCATTTTGCCCGTTGAATGGTTGGTTATATAGCGCACGGGGTCAATGGCTTCTCTTGTTGCACCTGCTGTAACAAGCACCTTCTTTCCTGCAAGATCCTTTTCGTGATAAATTTCACGGAGAATGTATTTCAGCAGAATTTCAGGCTCGGGCATACGTCCGTCACCGTCGTCACCGTTGGCAAGCATACCGTGGTCGGGGGCAACTATCTCATAGCCGTAACGGCGCAGCTTTTCTATGTTTTCTTGCACTATAGGGTTGTGGAACATATTGTGGTTCATTGCAGGAGAGATTATTTTTTTGCAGGGGCAGGCCATTACCGTTGTTGTAAGCATATCGTCCGCGATTCCGTTTGCGATTTTGCCGATAACGTTTGCGCTTGCAGGAGCAATAAGCACAGCGTCCGCTTTTTTCGCAAGAGCAACGTGTTCAACGCTGTACTCAAAATTACGGTCAAAGGTGTCAATAAGACATTTATGCTGAGTAAGGGTCTCAAAGGTCAGAGGGTGGATAAAGTTTGCGGCGTTTTCCGTCATAAGAACATGGACTTCACAGTGCAGCTTTGTAAGCATTCTTGCAAGGTTTGCGATTTTATATGCGGCAATGCTTCCGCTTACGCCCAGAAGCACGGTTTTTCCTTTTAGCATTTCGATCAGCCTTTCATAGGTGTATGTACAGTTATATTTTAGCATATATAAAGGAAAAAATCCATAGTTTGCGGAGAGAAAAATTTAAAACACATCGCCGCAGACGATACCGTAACAGTTAACTGTCAACTGTTAACTGTTCATTGACCACAGCCTTTTCTTCTTCGTCCGGCTTTTTATAAAGCCTGTATGCAAAGAACGCCATAACAGCCGAATATGCCGCAAGCATACATTCCAAAGCTATGGTCGAGATCATGCCTGCCAGAACAAAACCGATCATGGAGTTCATAAGCGTGTGCAGCAGTATTGCCAACGGGAACAACGGCAGATACTTCTTCTCCCTTGCCGCCGCAAGATCAAGCACAGACATTGAAATGTGGAAGACTATTGCCGATATTCTTTCAACGACCCCCAGCACTGCAGGCACATAAAAGGGTGTTGCCGCAATGCTTTGTATCTGCGCAGTTACAGCGGCGGTGTTTGCTTCGTCAAGACCTGCGGTAAGGACACCCATACCTGCGGCGTTGACCGTAAGAGCCAGTATTACATAATTGAATGCGGCAAGTCCCATATATGCGCTTTCAAAGCCGCCGTGACCGATGCCGTAGGAAATTGCGTCCTTGTTGGAGCGGTATTTTTTAAGGAAGAATTTGAAAGCAACAAACCTGCCGCCCTCTTCAAATATTCCTGCAAGAAGTCCGCCGCCGATTATGGAGTAAAGCCAGATGTTTGAATTAAGCACACGGGAAACAGGGTTATCCGCCATAAGCAGAAAATACCCCGGTATTGCTTTGAGCAGTATGCCGAACAGCGGAAATATTATCATTCCTGCGACTGCCGGTTTAAGGCTTGCCTTGGTTTTCTTCTTCCATACAATGAGCAGTATAACGGGAATGGCAATGACCAGTATTCCCTCGGTAAGAAGTCCTGCTATTGCGCTTGTTGGTACAGTGATGTTCATAATTATTCCCCCTGTTGATCCTTGTATTTTTTATAAGCGTAATGAGAATACGCAATTGAAACCGCCGCCGCAAGAGCTATGACGCCCGACATAACGTAAACAACGGTCATTCCCCTGAGAATAAGAGACAGCACCGTTACTGCCGCTCCTGCTGCGAAAAATACCGCTCCGCCGAAACGGTTGCTTGCAAGCCATGTTTGGTCGTTTTCCATGCTCCAGGAAGTCCTTATGCCGAAAAGACCGTTCCGCTTGGACTTTGGCATAAGATTTCCCATTACCGCCATAGCTATCCCGACTGCTGCGCACACCGCAGAGCTGAATCCGGCAGGCATGACCTGTACGGGCTGTTCAAGATGTCTGAAAGCGGTAATAAGAGCGCCGCATTGCAGGACGAATTCCATTATCATTATCACCGCCGCCGATATTCGCAGTATTTTTATATTGTTCTGCGCTTCCGCAGCGGTTTTTTCATCGGCGTTTTTCCGTTTCTTTTCGCACCATGCCAAAAGTATGCTCCAGAACAGCGCCATAACCGCCAGCAGACCGGGGAAAATCAACATTTCATACCTTGAACCGTACCTGTCAACGTTCCCCGAAAAATCAAAGTGCATCGGCACCTCTTCGGGCAGAAAATTCATCGCCGCAGCTGTGATGACAAAGGACAACGCCGTTATTATCCATATAAACTTATTTTTCATCGTCATTCCCCCCAAACTGTTTCATCCACAATATCATTTCATCAAAAACGCTTGTGTTAAGCTCGTAATAAACAAAGTTCTTTTCTTTATATTCCATTACAAGATCCGCTTTTTTCAGCAGCCGCAGATGATAGGAAAGCGCCGCAGGGGAGATGTTCAGCTTTTCCGCTATTTCTCCTGCGTTCATTCTTCCGCTGCGGAGCATTATGAGCAGGTCACGCCTTTGCGGATCGGACAGCGCCTTAAAGGTCTCGGCAAGACCCATCCGCTCACCTCTTTCTATTTAAAAAAATCTTTAAATAGATAATAGCACAAAGCTTTATGTTTGTCAACAGAAAAATCCCGTTTTTGCAAAAGTCCTTGATTTCCTCAGAATTATGTGCTATAATAAGAAAAAATATTTCGGGGAATGATGTTCTCCCTTGGGAAACCTGAACCGCCATATACTTTTTTGGCTGATGACTTCTGCAATTTACGCAGCAGTTGTCGGCTTTTTTAATGTCAAAATTTTGGAGGTATCTTATATGCTTTTTTCTCTTGCGCTTATTTTTCTTGTGGGAATGTCTGCGGCGGCAATATTCAAGAAGCTGAAGCTGCCGGGGATAATAGGTATGCTTGCAACGGGAATAGTTATCGGACCTTATGTCCTTGACCTGCTTGATCCGTCGATTCTTGGCATATCGTCGGAGCTGCGGCAGATAGCGCTTATCATAATCCTTATCAAGGCAGGACTTTCCCTTGACCTTTCCGACCTGAAAAAGGTGGGCAGACCTGCGGTGATGATGGCTTTTGTGCCTGCCTGCGCAGAGATGCTGGGGTACTTTATCCTTGCGCCGCTTATCCTTGGTGTGAACCGCATTGAAGCGGCTGTAATGGGTGCGGTTTTAAGCGCAGTTTCTCCTGCGGTGGTGGTGCCGAGAATGGTGAAGCTTATCGAGGACAAACGAGGAACGGACAAAAGCATACCCCAGATGATACTTGCAGGGGCTTCCTGCGATGATATATTTGTAATAGTGCTGTTTTCCACCTTTGTAACAATGGCGCAGGGCGGTTCGGCGGATATTTCGGGCTTTGTAAATATTCCCGTTTCCATTGTACTCGGCGTTCTCCTTGGTGCGGCGGCAGGCTTTGCGCTGTACTTCATTTTTGAAACGGCGTTTAAGAAAAACTGCAAAATACGGAACAGCTCAAAGGTGATAATCATTCTTGCGGCGGCGTTCCTGCTTATGTCTGCGGAAAATGCGCTGAAGGAGTATGTTTCCCTGTCGGGACTGCTTGCGGTAGTGGCAATGGCTTGCGTAATAAAGCTGAAAGAGGATAAAAGCGTGTCGGGCAGGCTTTCGGAGAAGTTCGGCAAGCTGTGGATAGCGGCGGAAGCGGTGCTTTTTGTACTTGTAGGCGCAGCGGTGGATATACGCTACACCCTTTCGGCAGGCTTATCCGCCATAGCGATGATATTTATCGCCCTTGCCTTCCGTGCTGCGGGAGTATGGCTCTGTATGCTTGGCACGAAGCTGAATTCAAAGGAACGGCTTTTCTGCGTTATAGCCTATCTTCCCAAAGCAACGGTACAGGCGGCAATAGGCTCTGTGCCTCTTTCCCTTGGTCTGCCCTGCGGAAAAACGGTGCTTTCCGTTGCGGTGCTTGCCATAATAATAACCGCTCCCCTCGGCGCAATAGGCATTGACGCAGGCTGCAAAAGGCTGCTTGAAGACAATTCCGAGGTTCAAACAAGCAGCTGATATTTATTATCAAAGGAGTATGTTAAGATGATAAGTTCAACTCAGAAAAAGCGCTGTAAAGCAGGTATAATGATCTGTGCTGCGGTAATATCAGTTTTATTTTGCGGCATATTGATAATTGCACACTTAAAACAAAGCAGCAGCTTTTTTTCACGGCAAGTAACACTTGATACGTCCGCAGGAATGACTAAGCAGCAGCGTTCCGACGATTTTGCAGGGCTGTGTGAGCATATTGAAAATAATGTACCTTTTTTATATGCTTATGAAGAGCTGTATGATATAAGTTATGACGAGATAAAGGCATATTATAAAAATAAAATTGAAGAAGCCGACAGTGATTTTGAATATTATTCCTTGATACAAGGATTTTTATATAATATCCCAAGCGGTCATATGTCGGCAGGCTTTCCTCTGCTTTCCAAGATCGACGAGGATTTTTCGGTGCATCTTGCCAAGAATGAGTCTTTTGTAAACGCCCAGAATTATTGGTTTGAGGTAATTCATAACGAATGCAGAAAATACTATGATACAGAAGCCTCACAAATGATATTTGCCTATTATTCGGGTGAATATCGGGGAATCGCCGAAAACATTGATAACGACATATATGGTATAAACAAAGCTGCATTGCTTACTGTAAACGGCGTTGATATTGATGAATTTATCAAAGTCAATTCATTGACAGGCAAGCTCAGATACGATCACATAAATCATAAGCCGTTTCGTGACGCAGTTGTTTTCAACGATGCTTACGGCGAGGAATGCGTGGTGGAATACATTAACGCTCAGGGAGAAAAATGCAGCGTGAAAATGTATTATGGTGCAGATGCTTATTTAACGGCATCGTATACTGACTATTTTAAAGAGCTTGATGGAGTTTCTTCCGAAAACAATGCCGTTGAAGCTGCTTATGCCGAAAAAACAGACTGTATAATTGTAGGCGACCTTACTGTTTCACGAAGCGAAGAAAAAAATCTTCTCTTTGTGAGGATAGACAAATTTTTCTCTCCGGAATCAAATGCTGAAGTTATCGAAAATACAATAATTGATTCTTCAAAAGGGCTCGGCAATATTATAATTGATCTGAGGAGCAATACCGGCGGATATTATGAGTATGCAAAAGCTGTTCTCGGTGCTGTATCCGACAGAGATATAAAAACCGACAGCGAGGTGTACATAACAGAAGCGTACTACAACTGCATCAGCAACAAGAATTTATATAAATTTGATGAAGAAACAGGACTGTACAAAACCTGTTTCAGTGATAACATTAAGGGAAAAGCAGCGGAAAGGAAAAATGTTTACCTGCTCATATCGGACGTCACAGGTTCGGCGGCAGATAATCTGGCGTGGGAATTCAAAAGAAATAATTTGGGTACAATTATCGGTACAAATAATACCGGCGGCGAGCGTGACGGCACAATATGCTTAAATTATAATGATATAAGCGGTATCTACTATACCTATACCGCATATGCTGCAATGAATCCCGATGGAGTATTCAGTTCGGTGGAGGGCACACCGCCTGACATATATGTCCGTCAGCCTGTTGAAGCATATTTCAAGCGTGAAAGCATAAAACGCAGCGGCGAAGATCCGTATACGCCGGAAAATCGGCTTAAATGGGACAATGTTCTCATAAAAGCACTTGAACTTATAAATGAAAACGACAAAGGAAAGGTGGAATAACCTTAATTATTCATTTAGCGCAGCGCACCAAAATTCAACTTTCCACTTTCAACTTTCCACATTCAAAAAAACGGCGTACAGCAACCTTACATTGCTGTACGCCGAAAATTTTTATTGAAATAACTTATGCCTTGGCAGCGTTGAGCTTCTTAGCAAGCTGAGACTTCTTTCTTGCAGCGCAGTTCTTGTGCATGATGCCCTTTGCACAAGCCTGGTCAACAGCCTTGATAGCAGCCTTTACAGCAGCCTCGGAATCAGCAGCCTTAGCAGCGGTAGCAGCGTCAGCCTTCTTTATAACGGTCTTGAGGTTGGACTTGACCATCTTATTACGAAGTGCCTTAGCACTTGCAACCTTTACTCTCTTCTTAGCGGATTTAATATTTGGCATTTGAAATACCTCCCAAGTATTCTTTCGATAATAAATCTTATTTTTCTGTAAATAATATTTTCAGACAGCCGCTTAATGACCTTTTGACGAAGCGTGACACGGTTTGCTCCGCAGGATGTAATGACTCATCCCTTGATCACTCAGATAAACGCCGATATAGCAGTACGGCTGCCTCCACCGGAAGATATATCTGCACAAGCTAAAAGTAATTTTAACATTTTCCTGCGATAAATGCAATAGGCAATATAAAAAAAGTTGTAAAAATATCGTTACCGCTTTTGGGCAAAGTGCTGTAAAAAGCATCAAAATTTGAAAGGAGAACCCGAAAAATGTCCGTAAGAACAGATTTAGCCGTTGAAATGATAGACGAGGACGCAAAGTCCCTGCCGAAAGGAATAAGACGGAAGCTGAGGAAAAGCACGGCGTGCATCATTACCGAAATTGACGTTACAACGGAGCTTGCAGGACTTCGCATAGGCAAATCAAAGGGAAAATACATCACCATCGAGACCGACCGTCTTTCCGCCGCACCCTCCGACTTTGAGGAACAAGCTGCCAACATTGCGGACGAGATAGCCGCCCTTGTGGGAGAGGACAAAAAAAACGGTCTTATCGTGGGGCTGGGCAATTCTGACATAACCCCCGACGCACTGGGTCCTCTTGTGACCTCACGGATAATCGCAACAAGACATCTTCGGGAAGTCCTGCCCCCCGACCACGATTTTTCTTCCCTTAATCCCGTTTCGGCAATTGCTCCCGGCGTTCTGGGGCAGACGGGCATTGAAGCCGCCGAGATAATCCGTGCCGTATGCGACAGCGTAAAGCCCCAGTATGTTATAGTTATAGACGCACTTGCCTGTTCCGATGTTTCCCGTCTTGGCTCAACGATACAAATAACCGACACGGGCATTTCTCCCGGCTCGGGCGTGCAGAACCGCAGGAAGGAGCTTTCCGAAGCTACCCTCGGCATACCCGTCATTGCCATAGGCGTTCCAACGGTGGTGGATATGCACACAATTGCGGAAAACATCACGGGCAGCCCTCCCGACAAGCATTTGCCCAATATGATGGTAACGCCCCGAGATGTTGACAGCCTTATCGACCGTGCGGCAAAGCTCCTTGCCTATGCCATTAACAAGGCTGCGCAGCCTTCCCTTTCCTTTGAGGACATTGCCGCATTAAGCTGAGAGAATGTGCATATAATTTATTGCAAACCATATCTGTGATTTATCAAGTCGGGACGGGCGACCCGTCCCCTACATTTTTTTCATTAACGGATCATAAGGGAAAACTGTGAAGGGGGAGAATGAAATGAAAACCGGACGGTTTCGTTTTAACGGGAAGAACGTTCTTATGCTTGGAACTGCGGCGGCTCTGGCTCCGCTGATGGCGGCTTCCGTGGCCTCCGCCGTTCCCTCCGCAGCAGACTGCGTGACCTTTGCGGCGGAAGCCTCCGCAAGACTTGCCGCAGGGAACGTGTATGTCCGTGAGCAGGTCACTGCCGAAAAAAATGCCGATGAAGCAGACGTAAGCGAAGCTGCTGCGGAGGAGGACAAGCCCGACACCGCAAACGCTTATCTTTCTCTTGACGACAGCTTTATGCTTTCAAGAGGTGAGCTGCTTATCCCATCCGGCGAAAACGAAGAAATAGAGGTTCCAAAGGAGCATGATTCCGGTGCAGAGCCTTACCCCGAAAGTCTTGAAAGCCGTGACGGCGTTATCTCCGCCCTTACCTACGGCTTTTACCAAGGTGACGATTATATTGCCCTTGACGGCGGAGGGCAGGTGCGGAACATGACAAGTGTTTCAAACGATGTGCTTCTTGAAGAAAGCCGCAAGACTTACGATTTCACCGTTGAAAAGAACGGCGAGCCACAAGTGCTTATAATGCACACACACGAAACGGAAAGCTACGAGCCTTACACCCGTGATTTTTACGACAGCTCCTTTACAAGCCGCACCACCGACGACAGCATGAATATGGCGGCGGTTGGGGATAAAATAGCGGAGCAGCTTGAAGGGGCAGGAATTGTGGTCATTCACGATGTTACAAAGCACGACTATCCCTCCTACAACGGCTCATACGACCGCAGCCGTGTTACTGCTTTGGATATTCTTGCGGAAAATCCGTCAATAAAGGTGGTTCTGGACATTCACCGTGACGCAATTGAACGTCCTGACGGCACAAGGATAGCTCCCACGGCGGAAATAAACGGCAAAAACGCCGCTCAGGTAATGATAATAAGCGGCTGTGATGACGGCACAATGGGAATGCCCAATTATATGAAGAATTTTCGCTTTGCCTCCGCTCTCCAGCAGCAGCTTGAAGAGGATTTTCCGGGGCTGACAAGACCTGTTCTTTTCGACTACAGGCAGTACAACCAAGACCTTACAACGGGGTCCATACTTATTGAAGTGGGCGGCCACGCCAACAGTATAGACGAGGCGCTTTACAGCGGCGAGCTTATCGGCAGGGCGCTTGCAGACCTTTTTTCGGGTACATAAATTAAGTTTGGAAGTGAAAATATGAATCCGTTTTGTTTCAAGGTAACTATGCCAAAGGAAGAACGGCTCAGGCGGAAAATAACATACATTGCGGCATATATCCTGCTTATGGCGGCGTTCTTGTGGGGATTCGTCACGGTATACGTCAACTGCTACAACAGCATGCATGCCGAGCCTATGACGGTATGCAGGTTTTACGCCACGGAGGAGAGCATAAACGTTGTTCTGCTTGGCAGGGAGTTTGTTATTCTGCATACGGGGGTGTAACAGTATATTTTCAATATCCTGTATGCCGTAATAAACCATGCCGACCTTATGAGAAAATAAAAAGCGCAGTTTACATTAATGCAAGCTGCGCTTTTACAGTTATTATAACTTACTTCACATTCCTGTTAGGACACTTAACGATAATGCCGGAAACCTGATGTCCCAGGTGGCAGGCGATAGTTGCGCCTACTTCGTGTATCTCGGCAGGGCCGTAGCCTGTTTTCTTTTTCATCAGCTTTATTACTTCTTCGGTAAGCTCGGGGCGGCTGCCGTCAAGGACGGAGTACACCGTTCCCGGTACCATCTGTGATACCGCATAGTCAACAAGCTGAGGGATAACGGCTTTTTCGCCTCTTACCTTTGCAACGGTCTCGGAAACGGCGTCTGTAAATTTTATTATGGGCTTAAGTCCAAGCATTTCTCCCACAAACGCCGAAACACAGCCTACTCTGCCGGATTTTCTTGCATATTTAAGGGTGAACGCCGTGCAGACGATTATTCCGCTGTCGAACCAGTCGTTAAGGAAGGCGATTATCTCATCGGCTTCTGCGCCCTTCTGTATTTTTTTTGCAGCTTCCATTACCGGCAGACCGTAAACGCCGGTGTAGCCCTTGCTGTCCATAACAGTGATGTTCATTTTGCCATCTGCTTCGGGGTGCTTCTTGAAGAACTCGTCCTTTGCCGCTACTGCGTTGTTGTAGGAATTGGAGCCGATAGAAGCGATAACAACGTTTATAAGGTCGGTAACGCCGTCATCAAACTGCTTTTCATACTCGCCGACATAATCTTCCACTCTTATCTGGGAGGTGTGGGGCATATCCTCCGATTCGTCCATAAGCTTATAGAATTCCTTGGTGGAATACTCGACATTTTCCCTGAGGCTTCTTTCTCCTACGATTATCCAGAAATTCACCAGGGCGATGCCGTATTTTTCCGCCTGTTCAACGGAAACGTCGCTTGCGGAGTCGGTCATTATCTTGACTTTGCTCATTTTTCTGCCTCCTGTTTCAATTCATTAGATAAAGTATAACATATCTCTGCCTTTTTTTCAAGGCGGAATTTAAAAAGTTTGAAGTGTTAAGAGTGGAGCCTCTTTAAATGTGGAAAGTTGAAAGCGGAAAGTGGAATTATAGGCGCTTTGTTATAGTTTTATTTAACGAATCAGCTTAAAGCAGAATGCTGGGGCATTAATCGGGCGCACACTGTACGCCCCTACATAGAAATATTGGTATAACATCGCCGCAGGCAATACCATAATTCCGAATTAAATGCAATTCCACTCTCCACACTTCAAACTATTTAACGCTATGCGCAATTTACATAAAAACCATTGCCATATATGTGCTTGATTATCAAAATATTTGAACAGTTAATAAAAATATTTATTGTTAATAATAAAATCCGCTATTATTTTGCAGAGAATGTGGTATAATATTAATCTGAAAGTATAAGGTTATTTATGGGAATATTGTTAATCAGGTTAATTGTTAATCATATTAACCTGACAGGGAGCAGTATATAACATATAAAATGTAAGGAGGGAATGCTTTGGACGATCAGGCTGTTATGCACTATTTAAGGCAGATAAACGTTCTTCTTGAACAGATGTGCAAGGAGCATATCGCAGACAACGGGCTAACTACCTCGCAAAGCTTCTGCATTGCATATCTTCTGCGGCACAACGCAGAAGATGAGGGTATATGCCCCACGGAGCTTTGCCGTGCTTCCGGGGTGTCAAGACCGGCAATTTCCGCTCTTTTAAAGGAGCTGAAGAAAAAAGGCTACCTTGAAATGGCAGCTGACCCCGGGGACGACAGAAAAAAGCATATCGTACTTACCGAAAAGGCAAGGGAATACGAACAGAAAATGCAGGAGGACATGAATCGCACAAGAGATTGTCTCTGCAAGGATATTCCCGAAGAGGACGTCCGCATTACGGAGCGCTGCCTCGGCATTATGCTTAAAAACCTTAAGCAGGAAACAAAAAGGAGGAATGATTTGTGATAAAAACACTTATGGGGCAAATCAAGCAGTATAAAAGATCCACTATTCTCACGCCCATATTTTCTGCGCTGGAGGTGGTAATGGAGGTCATTATTCCTTTCGTTACGGCAATGATAATAGACAAGGGCATAAACAAGCAGGATATGAAGGCTGTGGCGCTTTACGGCGTTCTTATGCTTGTACTGGCGTTTTTCAGCCTTACCTTCGGCTTTCTTGCCGGAAAATATGCGGCTGACGCTTCTTCCGGTTTCGCCTGCAACCTGAGAGACAGTATGTATGAGAACATACAGCGCTTTTCCTTCTCAAATATCGACAAATACAGCACGGCAGGCCTTATCACCCGTATGACTACCGACGTTACCAACCTGCAGAACGCATTTCAGATGGTCATAAGAATTGCGGTAAGAGCGCCCTTTATGCTTATATGCAGCATGGCTATGTGCTTTCTCATCAACGCAAAGCTGAGTCTTATCTTCCTTGCGGCTATAGTCATTCTTGCGGTGCTTATCTTCCTTATCATCGGCAAGGTAACAAAGATTTTTGACGTTGTTTTCAAAAAGTATGACGACCTTAATGCAAGCGTTCAGGAAAACGTTTCTGCCATAAGAGTTGTCAAGGCTTTTGTAAGAGAGGACCACGAGACCGTCAAGTTCAGAACGGCGTCCGAAAACATCTACAAAATGTTCGTTAAGGCGGAAAGTCTTATCGCCCTCAACAACCCTATAATGATGTTCGTGATTTATTCCTGCATAATCCTGCTGTCATGGTTCGGCGCAAGATCCATTGTTGCCGGCAGCCTTACAACAGGCGAGCTGACTTCCTTGTTCACCTATGTAATGAGTGTGCTTATGTCACTTATGATGCTCTCCATGATATTTGTTATGCTCTCCATGAGCGTTGCAAGCGGCATGCGTATTGCGGAGGTCATAAACGAACAGCCGGACATCACCAACCCCGAAAACCCCGACACCGATATGCCCGACGGAAGGATCGATTTTGAACATGTGAACTTCTCATATAAGCACGGCAGCGGAGAGGAGACCCTGAAGGACATCGACCTTCATATAAAAGCAGGCGAAACTATCGGCATAATAGGCGGAACAGGCTGCGGAAAATCAAGCCTTGTAAGCCTTATAAGCCGTCTTTACGATGTTGACAGCGGCAGCGTTTCCGTAGGCGGAAAGGACGTAAGAAGCTACGACCTTGAATACCTGAGAAACAGCGTTGCGGTGGTGCTCCAGAAGAATGTGCTTTTCTCGGGAACGATCCTTGAAAATCTCCGCTGGGGCAAGGAGGACGCAACGGAGGAGGAGTGCAGAGAGGTTTGCCGCCTTGCCTGCGCAGACGAGTTCATCGAGCGTTTCCCCGATAAATACGAAACAAGGATAGAACAGGGCGGAAGCAACGTTTCCGGCGGTCAGAAGCAGCGTCTTTGTATCGCAAGAGCGCTTCTCAAAAACCCGAAGATACTTGTTCTTGACGATTCCACAAGCGCAGTTGATACCGCTACAGACGCAAAGATAAGAGAAGCCTTTGCCAAGAAGATACCCGGTACAACGAAGATAATCATTGCGCAGCGTGTTTCAAGCGTTCAGCACGCAGACCGTATTCTTGTCCTTGACGACGGCAGGATAAACGGCTTTGACACCCACGAAAAGCTTCTTGAAACAAACGATATTTACCGTGAGATATACAATACGCAGACTAAGGGCAGCGGCGACTTTGACGAGCCCGCAGCCGACTGAAAGGAGAGTGAAGCGTTATGCCGGGTCCACACAACAAACAGCCCATCGATATGAAAAACTTTAAGAAATTTGACGGAAAGACCCTTAAAAGAATAATGGGTTATATGTTCAGAAACTACAAGATGCATTTTATTATCGTTGTGATATGTATTATCATAACTTCAATAACAACTCTTTGCGGAATGCTTTTTATGCAGAGCCTTATCGACGATTATATCATTCCTCTTACAAAGCAGGACGTACCGGATTTTGCTCCGCTGGGAGCGGCTATACTCCGTCTTGTTGCGGTGTATGTCATAGGTATCGCAAGCGCCTATACCTATAACAGAATAATGGTAAACGTTACGCAGGGCACTCTGAGAAACCTGAGAGCAGACCTTTTCACACATATGGAAAAGCTGCCTGTCAAATATTTTGATACCCATGCCCACGGCGATATAATGTCCGTCTATACCAACGATATAGATACCCTCAGACAGCTTATAAGCCAGAGCATACCCCAGTCAATAAACTCCTTTGTAACTATTGTAACAAGCTTTATCAGTATGATAGTTTTAAACGTTCCTCTTACAATAGTAACGATATTTATGATATTCGTTATGTTTTCCGTAACAAAGAACATCGGCGGAAAGTCGGCGGTATATTTCGGAAAGCAGCAGAAGGATCTGGGTGCGGTAAACGGTTATATCGAAGAAATGATGGAGGGTCAGAAGGTTGTAAAGGTGTTCTGTCACGAGGATAAGAGCCTTGAACAGTTCAGAAAGATAAACAACGAGCTTCGTGACAGCGCAAACAACGCAAACAAGTTCGCCAATATCATGATGCCTATTAATGCAAATCTGGGAAATATAAGCTATGTTCTCTGCGTTGCAATAGGTGCAGCCCTTGCCCTCAGCGGCATTACGGGGCTTACTCTCGGCACTCTTGTTTCCTTCCTTTCCCTGAACAAGAATTTCACCCAGCCTGTTATACAGATAAGCCAGCAGCTTAACGCCATAGTAATGGCTATGGCAGGCGGAGAGAGAGTATTCAGCCTTCTTGATGAAGAGCCGGAGACCGATGACGGCTATGTTGAGCTTGTCAACGCAAAGGAAAACGCCGACGGAAGCATTGAAGAGACCACCGAGCGCACGGGAATATGGGCGTGGAAGCATCCTCATGCCAATGACGGCACGGTGACCTATACAAAACTGGAAGGACGCATTGTTTTTGACGGCGTGGACTTCGGCTACAGTGATGATAAAATGGTTCTCCACGATGTAAGGCTTGAAGCGGAGCCGGGTCAGAAGCTTGCGTTTGTCGGCAGTACAGGCGCAGGCAAGACCACTATAACGAATCTTATCAACCGTTTCTATGACATTCAGGACGGCAAGATACGCTATGACGGCATAAACGTCAATAAGATAAAAAAATCCGACCTGAGACGTTCTCTCGGCATAGTTCTCCAGGACACACACCTTTTCACAGGCACGGTAATGGACAATATCCGTTACGGACGGCTTGAAGCAAGCGATGAGGAGTGTATCGCAGCAGCGAAGCTTGCCAACGCAGACGGCTTTATAAAGCGTCTGCCCGAGGGCTATAACACCATGCTCACAGGCGACGGCGCAAACCTGAGCCAGGGACAAAGACAGCTTATCGCCATAGCAAGAGCCGCAGTTGCCGACCCTCCTGCACTTATCCTTGACGAAGCAACATCCTCCATTGATACGAGAACGGAAACTCTTGTGCAGCAGGGCATGGACGGACTTATGTACGGCAGAACGACATTTGTTATAGCACACAGACTTTCCACCGTAAGAAATTCCGACTGTATCATGGTGCTTGAACAGGGCAGGATAATTGAAAGAGGCACCCACGATAAGCTCATCGAACAGAAGGGCAGATATTATCAGCTTTATACGGGCAATGCCATCGCAAATAGCTGACCCAACAGCGAAGCGATGTGCATTTTATCCGACACAGCAAACTTTGGTGGTAGTTTTCCACACAAAATCAGCATTTTTTGCAATCTCTCTGTATGGGCGCACAGTGTGCGCCCGATTTTATTAGTATTACACGGAATTGACCGTTGCACCACATTGCCCGTTAATAATCGCTTTTTCGTGCATAACAATGCTCTACTTTTGCCGTGTCGGATAAAAATACACTTCGCTGCGCGCAGTATATTTTTATCCGAGGGATACTATGTTTTTATGGGGGTAGAAATAGGCGCAATTCACATAGTCGGTTTTACAAGTTTTGTGTCATACAACACATTACTTGATTCCGATTTTTTATGTGAATTGCGCCTTTGTAACTTTTACTTTATTGTTTTTGCTGTTACTTGGCTCTGTGCCTTGCTTTAGGGGTGTTTCGCTCTCTGCGGAGAGCGACAAGGGGCTCTCTCGCCAAAGTCAATAACATTGACTTAAGCCCCTCGCCAAAGGGACTCGTCCCTTTGGAATCCCATTATCGCTTCGCTGTCGGATTAAAGCACATTATTTTTAATAAACGCCGTCAATTCCTCCGCCATTTCGTTATGCTCGGGAAGTCTGGGGTGTCCGGGGGTTGCTGCTCCGTTGCGGCTGAACATATTGTGATAAGCCCTTATGCCCATTTCGTTGAGCCTGTCCTTTATCTCATCGATGGCTTTATCCCATTCGGGGTCGTGCATAAGTACGGTGGTGGTAAGCACAAATTTAGGCGAACCGTACTTATCGTTAAGAGTGCGCACCATTTTTATATACGCCGTCTGCCATTCTGTACGGTAAACAGGGTCGGAGATGTCAATATCGTCCTTGTCCGTTCTGCCGTTGTGCTTGTCGTTCTGTCCTATGGCTATAACTACAATATCGGGGGTATAAAGCGAGAAATCCCACTGTGACACGCCGCCCTCGGGGAAGTAGCACAGCTTGTCAAAGGTGCTTTCAAGACCTATATAATCGGGGTGGTGGAAATAGCCTGTACCGTCAAAAAGAGCAATGCCGCCCTGACAGTTGTTATGTATCTGCGCATCAAGGTTACGGGCGGTCTGCATAACAAAGCTGTTCCAAACGTTGTCGTATCTGCTGTTATGTCCGTCGGGGTCGCACTGACCCACATATTCCACAGCCTCGATCACCTCTCCTGCACACACGCTGTCGCCGTAGACCTCCATTTTGAGCCGTGGCAGGGCAGGCTTTTCAAGCAAAGTGCCGTCTATCTCCACGCCCTTGAAAACAAGAAGCTGGTTTGCGGCGTGTTTCTTATAGATAACTACCTCATGTTTTGTGTCGGGCAGGTTTTCAGCGGCGGTGAGCAGCACTTCCTTGCCGTTGTTTTCGGGAGAAAGAGGAATTTTTATCATTTCCCCGTCAAGAATAACGCCGAGGGCAAGCTCGCCCCAGTAGGAATGGTTTACCGCAGATATTTTAAGGCTTGTGCCCTTGAAGTTGAATCTTATCTGAGAGCCTGCCCAGAAAAGCGCAGGTGCGTCGGGGTCGGAATGATCTATTCTGCCCATATATGCCATATTGGGGTCAGAGGGTTTGAAAAACATAAAAACAGCTCCTTTACGGTTTATTATTAAGATTTTACCATATTTCCCGTATATGTTCAAGCATAATTATATGAAAATCAAATTTTTACCGAAACAAAAGCGAAACGCACCGCCGTCGGTACGCTTCGCCGCATTTGTTATTTATCCTTGAATTTTACGTCAATATTTCCGCTGTCGCTTCTGAGTTCAAGTACAGGCTTGCCGTCACGGATTTCCGTCTTTAAGCTGCTGCTGCCGTAGGACGCCTCGGAAATTATGCTGTAATATTCCTCACTGCCTTTTATTACGCCCTTGATGTTTCCGTATGCGGTCTCAAACCGTCCGCCCTGTCCGAAAACGCAGTCCTCCAGTTCAATGCTGCCGTTTGAATCGTAAACGCAAGCCGATTCCTCAAACACCGACTCGGATATGTCAACATTGCCGTAGCTGCTCTTGAATGTAAAGCTGCCTGCAAATATGGAATCGGAAATTTCCGAGCTGCCGCTTTCAACAGTAATGCTCTGACCGCCGTTAAGCACACATTCCTCCAGTTCAAATTTACCGTAAAGGGAATTTAACTCAAAGCTATCGGAGATACTCGAGCTTTCTGCCGAGAAATTGCCGCTGTCCATTTCTGCCGCAAAGGAACCGAATTCGGAATGTTCTATCTCCGCATTGCCGTACAGCTGTTTAAGGGTGAAGCTTTCCGCCGAGCATCCCCACATTTCCAGTTTTCCGCTGTCAATAACGGCGTTTACGCTGCCGCTGTAATTTTCGGGGAGCAGTATGGTAAGGGGCGGCTTTTTGTCTGCGGAAAAATCAATGTTCATAAAGGTGAACCATGCTTTCTGCTTTGAAACTGCCGTTTCGCTCCTGAGGACTGCGACCCCGTCCGATTCCGAAGAGGTGTAACGTATATTTCCGCCGTTCTGACAGGTTATTCGTATCATGTCGTCGGGGGAACGACCGATCTTTACATCGTCGTAAAGCGCTTCAAAATCAAGGTCAAGATCTCCGTCAAAGGTGAAGCTTTCTTCCGTGTAGTTATATTCAACATCGGACAGCTTTGTTATATCAAAGCCCGAAGCTGCAAAGCCTGCTGCAAATATCACCGCTCCGCAAGACATTACGCAGAGCGCAGTTTTAGTTAATATGTTCATTTTACCTCTCCTTTACCCGAGCCGAAAAGAGCCGATTTGATTTTTTTCGGTATCATTACCGATACAGCCGCAAGTCCCTTTGTAGCCTTGCAGAAGGGTGTGAAAAGCAGTATGGAAAGTCCTGCGGCAAAGGCAAAAGCACCCGATACCATCATTCCGCCGCCGAATTCTCCGCCGAAAATGCGCACAATACCGTGGATAACACCTGCAATTCCGCCTAAAGCCAGTGAAGCCTCCGCTGCCCACAAAGCCACTGCAGCCGACCAAATAACGACATATACCGACAGCAGCAGTATCAGCGCACAAAGCACAAGCACCAGCCACAGCGGAGAACCCAGTGCCGCCAGAACTGCCCAAAGGGTCTTGTTGCCTGCGGAGCTGCGGCTTTTCTTTATGGCGCTCCCTGCAAGAGATGTCAGCGGCAGACCGATCTTTATTTCCTCTGCGATCTTCTCAATGCTGCCGAGAGCTTCCACCGCTTCTTCCTCGGTCATTCCGTCCTCTTTTCTGTCGTCTATAGCTTCAAGGTAAAATTCAAGCTGTTCCATTACCTTGTCCCTTGGATAATCCGCCAGAAGCGAAAGTATTTTTTCTGTAAATTCAGTTTTGTTCATTTTCCGAGCCTCCCCTTATGAAATCATAAATTTTCATTACCTCGTCCCACTCTTCAAGGAACCGTGCTATTTCCTTTCGTCCGCCTTCGGTTATGGAGTAATATTTCCTTAGTCTGCCGCCGTGTTCAACGGAATATACGGTAAGAAGGTTTCCCGATTCAAGCCTTTTCAGTATAGGATAAAGAGTGGATTCGGAAATTTTCACGCCGTTTTCAGACAGATCCTTGATTATTTGGTACCCGTAGGAATCTCCGGAAGTAAGCGCCTTAAGAACGCAGACCTCCAACAGACCTCTTTTAAGCTGACTGTCCATTATTGCCTCCTGTATAATACTATGTGTTGCGATGTACTTTGTTATGTATATACTATACAACACATAGTATTGTTTGTCAAGAGGTATAATAAAGATTTGTTGAAACAGTATGATTTCAAGGGGGATTTTTCTGCACAGATTGTTTATATATAACAAAAAAACAGGCGATCATAGCAAATCGTATGCTATGATCGCCTGTATATTTTTGTATTGGTGATATTGTTTTAAGCTGAATCGTAAAAAATTATAATTCGTGAGCGCAGCGAACACCAAAATTATTCATTTTTCATTATTCATTTAGCGCAGCGCTTTATCTTCTTCCGCCGTGACCGCCGCCGCCGTGGCTGTGTCCGCCGCTTGAACCATGGCTGCCTCCGCCGCCGCTGCTTGATTCTATCTTAGCCTTTGTTGTAAATTCTCTTACAAAGCGGTCTGTTCTGCGGTAGAAGTTTATCCTGCTGCCGTCAAGGTAGTTGTTAGCCGTGGGCTGATAGTGGAATTTATACCGTGACCACACAACTCCCACGCCTATTGCCGCTGCGATAAGTCCGACAATTGCCGCAGCACCGAAGTTAAATCTGATTTTTGAGCTTTCTGCAGAACCGTCACTTGTGAAGGGTCCCTTATCGTAGTAATACTCGACCTTATCGTAAAATGCGTTAAGGTTTCCAACATCGTCATAGTCGAAGTAATACTTTTCGCAGGTGTTCGACATATCCCTGACACGATTGTCATCAAAATATTTATAGTCTGCTTCACCGGAAATGCAGAAGTGGCGGTAATCTACATCTATAAGGTACAGAATACCCGATGAACTGTAGCCGAAGGTCTTGTCGTAATACGCCTCGGCGTACTCAATTGCATTATAGCCGTCCGTGCCAAAGCCATCGTCCGTAGTAACAACGGCAATATTCCAGCCTGTGTGGTCTGCCACCTCCTGCTGACGGGCTTCAAGCTCCGCTATCTGCTCGGAGGTGTAAATTCCTGCCTGGTCGTCAATGCCTGCTGAATAGGCAAATGCGCTTATTGTCATACAGGCAGCCGCCGCTGCGGAAGAAACTGCTGCGGCAAGGATTTTCAGAAGTGTTTTTTTCATCAGAATATCGCACCTCCTATCAAGCCTGCAATAATGCCAACTCCGATAAGCAGTCCTGCGGCAAGTCCTATCAGCTTTGGTATGGAAACGGGGAGAATGCCCGTTATTTTGCCCGTCTGACCGTTCATGCCGAAGAAATAATCCTTACCGTTGTACTTATAGGTCATAAACCACACGGGGAGCATGGTATAATGCCAGTTTGTACGGATTATCTGAGTGCGGCGGAAATCAGGCACAACGCTTGTGTAGCCGTGAATATCGTTCATAAGAACGTCCTGAGAGCCTTGTTCCACTCTCTGCTTTATCCTCGGCAGCACCTCCGCCTTGGAAACGTCATACTTATCCGCAAAGAAGCCGGAAAGATATGACATTGAGAAGGGCACAAATTCCTTGTAGTTAAAGGGTTCAACCGAGTCCATAAGCCTGTCGTCAAGCTTTTTTGAACCGTCGGCAGGTACGCCCTTATATTCAAGTGTAGCACCTCTTTCAACGGAGAACACCTTTGTGTTGGTTATCTGATAATCGCCCATTCTGTGGGAGGTAACTATCCTGCCCTCGCCATGCATCTGTGCGTTTACGGTGCAGTCCGCAAGCCAGAAGGGAACGTAAAGTCCCGTGATCTTTTCAAGCTGTGATTGGGAGGTAAAATCCCCCGGAAGGAACCACTTTTTGCCGCACCATTCCTTGTATTTTTCCAGGGTCTGTTCCCTTGTGAATTTGAAAGGAATGATAAGCTCGGGGCGGCAGTCGCCGGTAAGTCTGCCCTTCAGCGCCACGGGATTGTGGCAGTAGTAGCAGAAGGACGCAGCCGTATTTTCATCGGCAATTATCTCGGCACCGCAGCTGTCGCAGATATAAAGGTTGGTGTGGGAGTTGAATTCCTCCTGCTGTTCCTCGTTAGGGATAGTATATGTATCCTCGGAACTGTTTTCAAGACCTTGTATCTGCTGAAGCTCCTCCTCGGTGAAGTCGGACATACAATATTCGCAGACGTGCTTCTGGGTATTGGGGTCAAAAACGACGCTTCCGCCGCAGTTAGGACATTTGAACTGAACGATGTCCATATTTATGCCCCTCCTTTCTGAGTTTTGTGTTGTTTATCGGAACAAAGTCCTTTTACGGTCTTCTTGAGCCGCAGTTATTGCAGAAATTGCCTGTGTTTTCAGCACCGCAGGAGCATTTCCAGCTTGCGTTGGGGTTCTTTGAGCCGCAATTGCTGCAGAAATTGCCTGTGTTAACGGTTCCGCAGGAGCACTGCCACTGAACACCGCCTGCAGGAGCCGGCTTTTTGTTTCCGCAGTTGTTGCAGAAGTTGCCTGTGTTTTCTGCACCGCAGGAACACTTCCATGTGTTTGCGGCAGCTTGTGCCTGAGCCTGTGCCTGTGCCTGCTGAGCCTGCATCTGCATCTGCTGTGCGTTGGTCTGGGAAGCGGCGTTCATAAATCCGCCTGCGGCATTCATGCCCATTCCCATGCCCATAAACGCCTGAGCTGCGCCATTGGGGTTGGAGCCTGCTGCTTTAAGTCCCTCGGCAATATTGCCCTGAACGTAGCCTTCTCTGATAGCAGCGTCCTTGAGCATAGCGCCCTGGTTGCGCATATTGATGAGCTTCTTGGATTCTTCGTCATAAGAAATGCTTGCGATACCTACGGAGCATATCTCCATACCTCTCAGGTTGGTCCAGTCCTCGTCAAGGGTGCTTGCCATATACTTGGAAAGCTCACGGCTCTTGGAGGTAACGTTGGAAATGGAGATACCGTCTGCGGAAAGCTGGTTTATGGCAGACTGGAGAGCGTCCATAAATTCGTCTATGTACTGTGCATTTATGTCGTTGAAGTCACATTTTTCGGCATTTCTGGGAATAGCCTCGTTAAAGAACTTAAGGGGGTCAACAATCTTAATGGAGTATGTGCCGTGGGCTCTTAAAAACAGCTCTGCGTCATACTTCTGGTCGTAATAGTTAACGGGGTTTCTTGTACCGAACCTGATGCCCTTTATTTCCTGGAGATTTATGTAGTAGACCTTCTGAGAAGAGGAAGCTGTGCCGCCGAACTTGAAACGCTGCCAGGTATCCTTGATAGATTCACTAAGCTCGCCGTTGAAAAGAGAGGGAGCGGAGGACATAGATACCTCGTAATAACCCTCCTGAGCGCAGAAATCCACGATCTTTCCGCAGTCTACGAGAAGCATCATCATATTGGGGTAAACGTGTATTACAGAACCATTTGAAATAACGTTGTCGCTGCCCTTGGTGTTGGCGGTCTTGCCGTTTTTCATTTTAACGCCGCTCACCATGACAGTTGTGTCCGACATAGAACCCGGCTCAATGACTTCAAGCCATGAATCCTTTAAAACTCCGCCTACAGACGAAACAGCTGCTTTAATTAAACCCATAATCTTATCCTCCGTTTATTTCTTTTTTTTGGCTATGATACCGATTATCACGGCAGCTATGATAACTACAGCCGCAATGATAAAAACTATCATATAAACATTTGCGGAAACATTTCCCGTTACTGCGCTTTCGGTCAAAAGCATAATTTCATTTCCTTTCGGTAAATATCCGTGGGGCAAAACGCCCTAAGTTTGATTATAACACATTATACATACAATTGCAATAATTTTATGAAAAAAAATGAAAACAAAACCGCTCCCCGAAAATCGGAGAGCGGTTAAATTATTCTGTTAAGAACCTTTTAAGAGATTACTTTCTCTTTGCAGCAACTGCAGCAGCACCTGCAACAGCCATTACGGAAAGGATAACAGCAGCAGAAACGTTGCCTGTCTGAACGGGTGTTGTTGTGGAATCAGCAGTTGTATCAACAGCAGTGTTGTCAACAGCTACTTCATCAGCAGCGTCATCTTCAACATCTTCAGCAGTGTCTTCAGCAACATCAGCTTCGTCTGCTTCATCAGCATCGTCAGCAGCATCGTCTACAACGTCAGCGTCTGCATCAGCTGTATCTTCAACTTCGTCTGTTTCTGCATCAGCTGTAGCCTCGTCTTCAGCAGGAGCTTCTGCTGCAGGAGCAGAGAAGGAACCTATTTTGCCAAGTACGCTTGTGCCGTTTACGAGAACATCGTTGAGCTGCATGGTCTGGTCGCCGGAGCCCCACCACCAGCCGAGCTGGATAATACCGCCATCTTCCTTGTCGAAGTAGGGAGTAGCGCCGCCGAAATCACATTCAGCTGTGAAATCGCCTGTTGCGGAATCAAGTGTTACATTTGCGCCATCAAGAGCAAAGTCAACCTGCTTCCATCCATCTGTGGAATCGAAGCCGATAGCTCCGCCGCCGCCACAATAGTCAGCAACGGAAGCAGTACCAACAATTGTAATTGTATTAATGCTTGTGATGTCGGAAATAGCATTGATAGGCCACTGAATCATTTTATCGTTTTCTGACTTAGAATCAAGCTTAACAGCAGCGATTGTCTCGGACTGCATTGCAGCAAATGCACTTACAGCCATTGCGGAAACTGCAACAGCAGCTGCAGCAACAGCAGAAATAATCTTCTTGAAATTCATTTTATTTTCCTCCAAATATAAATTTAATTGAAAATATATCGGCAAATTATACTTTATGTATAACTTACTTTCTCTTTCTTGCAGCAACAGCAGCAGCGCCTGCAACAGCCATTACAGCTGCAACGGAAGCAGCGGCAGCATTGCCTGTGCCTGTGGAAGTTGTTGTAGCGTCAGCAGCGGGAGCAGCTTCTGTTGTTTCAGCAGTTGTATCAGCTGCAGCAGCACCTGCATATTCCTTCTGAGCGATCTCATTTCCGTCAGCATCATAGAGGTGGAGATCGGAAATTGTGAGTGTGATTCCGTTAGCAACGAGATCCTGACCGGACCAATCCATAAATACGAATTCAGCTTCTGCAGCGTCAGCAGGAACCTGTGTGGGAAGGAGCCACTTGAAGCCGTCTTCTACTGTCTGAGTATCTTCCCAAACTGTTGTACCGTCTTCAGCCCACTCGTTAGGAGAAAGACCGAAGCCTGTGGAGTTGCATGTTGCAGCATAGCATCCGCCGCCGAGCCAGCCGATGTCTGTGCCTGTGAGGCTGGAAAGTCCGTTGTATGTAACCTTCCATGTGCCGCTCTTAACCTTTGCAACGTCTTCAGCGTTAGCAAGGATGTCGATAAGGGTGATTCTTGCCTTGCAGTTTCCGCCTGCAACCTGCTGTGTGAAGGTAACGCCGTCAGCAGATGTGGACACGATCTCAACTGTTGTGGGGTCGTTGTCGGCATAGCCTGTCTTGGACCAGTCAGCTGCGTTTGCAGCGATGGACATCATGGAAAGTGTCATAGCAGCAGCTGCTGTGCAGGAAATAACTTTTTTCATATTCATTTTGTTTTCCTCCATTTATTAGCGGCTTGATTATTTCTTGGGAGAACTCCCTTTAGATATACCGCCAGTTTTCACAGATAATTATATCATTTTATTTTTCACTTCACAACATCAATATTAAATAATTATTCTGTGCCTTTTTTGTGACTTTTAACAGTTTTGTACTAAAAAATTTGTAGCGCAGCGGAGTTGCATAAACAATACGTATAATTTTACTTGTTTTTTACAAAACAAAAACTCCCCCGAGCATTAATCTCGGGGGAGCGGAAAAGTTTTTGGGGGTAAAATTACTTTCTCTTTCCGGAAGCAAGAGCTGCAGCGCCTGCAACTGTCATTAAGGAAACCAGAACAGCAGCTGTTGTGTTGCCTGTGCCTGCGGAAGTTGTTGTTGCGTCAGCAGCGGGAGCAGCTTCGGCAGTATCATCTGCTGCAGGAGCAGAGTCTGCTGCGGAAGTAAAGCAGTAAGCCTTTCCGCCTGCGTCGTCAACCAGGTTGAGAGCGCCCTGAGGACCGTCTGCGAGAGAGTATTCTGCGGACTTAACGATAACGTTCTGAACGGAGAAGCAAAGGCCGCTGTCGCCGAGAGCTGCAATAGCATCCTGAGCGAAAACGAATTCGAGAGTTGTATCATCTTCGCGAACGCAGATCCAGCCGTCTGTCTTAGCTGTGATAGTGTCGCTTGTGCAGTGTTCGATAGTCTGAGAGACCCAGCCGTTGTCATAGTCGATAGGGTTTACAAGGAACTGGTCTGCAAGACCGTAAGGGTTGTAGGTCTCAACTGTGAGAACGATCTTAACATCGCCGCCTACAGCTTCAAGCTCTGCCTTGGTAATGCCCTTGCCGGAAGAAGTCCATGCTCCGGGGAACTCGGAGTCGATCTCAACTGTTGCTGCAAAAGCGCTTACAGCCATTGTGGATACTGCAATTGCGGCAGCTGCGATAGCTGCTACGATCTTTTTAAGTTTCATAATGAATTCCTCCATTTTTAGTGCAAGACGTTTTCTCTTTTGGAAAAGACTTGCATTTGATTTATGTTTATTATTATATCATTAATTATTTTCCATTACAATTACCTTTTTTCATAATGTGCGGAAGATATTTTTGGTAAAAACATATAAAAAAGCAAACGCCCCGGATATCCGGGACGTTCACTTAAATATGAAAGAATGATATTGAGTAAAAAGCTTACTTTCTCTTTCTGGAAGCAACAGCAGCAGCGCCTGCAACAGCCATTACAGAAAGGATAACAGCAGCAGTTGTGTTGCCTGTACCTGTGGATGTTGTTGTTGCGTCAGAAGCAGGAGCTTCGGCTGTTGTATCAGCAGCGGGAGCATCAGCTGTTGCATCGGCAGCAGCTCCGCCGAGACCGGAAACTGTGAATGTAACCTTAACGCTGGAAGCGATAGGAGTAGCCTGGTTTACGCCGGGATCATCCTTAGATGTGCCGTACTGGTTGTAGATCTCGATTCTGTAGTTGCCCTTTTCTTCGATGTCGCCGTAAACGATCTTAGCTGCATCGAAATCAATAGCTGCGCCGTCGATCTCTACGCTGTCAAGAACAGCTGTAGCTTCGGGATTATCTGCAAACATACCTTCGATATCGATTACAAATACGCCGAAATCAACAGCACCTGCAACAGCGGTGGATTCGATGGAGTATGTGCCGTCGCCTGTTACCTGAACGGAGCTTTCCCAGTCCTGAGCAGCCCATGCTGTGTCAGCGAAGCCGAGCTTTGCTGTGTAATCTGCTGCGAAAGCGTTTACTGCCATTGTGGATACTGCAACTGCAGCTGCAGCAACGGCTGCTATGATCTTCTTGAGTTTCATAATAAAATTCCTCCAAATAAAAATATGTATCTTAAATTAATAAGATTGTAAATACATTATACACTATTGATTTCCAAAAATCTATATTAATTCTGCAACAAATAATAACGTTTACATTGTGCAACTTTGCGCTTTGGAGCACTTTTTACGCCGGTTTGTGTTAACAATTTGTTAACACAAGAAAAAACCGCCCGGAGCAAACAGACCGGGCGGCAAATTTCAAAGGTAAAATAAGGCTTACTTAACCTTCTTTGCAACTACTGCAGCAGCAGCGAGAGCAACGGGGATAACAGCAAGAGCGATGGGAGAGTTGCCTGTGCCGGGGTTCTCAGCAGGAACGTCAGCAGGCTCGTCTGCGGGCTCGTCGCCGGGTTCTTCAACATATTCTTCCTCGGGTTCGTCAACAACATCCTCGGGCTCGTCAACAACGTCCTCGGGTTCGTCAACAACTTCTTCACCAATTGTATCTTCTGTAGCCTCTTCGCCTTCAGCAGAAACTGTGAGACCGAGCATTGCTACTGCCATTGTGGAAGCTGCGAGAGCAGCAAGAATCTTCTTCATTTTCATTGTAGTTTCCTCCAATTAAAATATTTTATAATCATAATTGACTATGCTGTTATTATAACACAGTATTCCCGAAAATC
This sequence comes from Oscillospiraceae bacterium, assembly GCA_022769565.1. GTDB lineage: Bacteria > Bacillota > Clostridia > Oscillospirales > Ruminococcaceae > UMGS363. Next base: position 81,261 of record JALEJQ010000017.1, on the reverse strand, counting down.
AAAGCATTATTCTGACGTATTTTTTCGATTATTTAATATTTCTTTTGCGCATTATCACCAAAAGACGGAATTTTTTTCATTCAAAAGTTAAAATTTAATTACAATGATTGTGATTTATTTAGCAAAGTACGCAGAATAGGCTTTTTCTTCGGTATGGTCATTTTTCCTTTGACGGTGTTTTGGGGCGGATGCTCTTCCCGTTATATCCTGCCCCTTTAAAGAAAATATATCCTGTCGATTTGAAAAAAATTACGGTTGACAAAGCCGAAGGTCTGTGGTATAATGCCTTCTGCAAGGGCGGCTGTCCCTTTTTCAGACAGTTTATTCCTTTTATTTTGTACGATAATTTGCAAAAATGACAATAAAAAGCGCTTGATATTGTGCAGGTATACAAACTTTGGTTCCCGATGCAACAAACTGTTGACGGGGGCAAACTTATGAGTTATAATATGATTGATGTTAGAATTCGTCTAAATTCTATTTTTATTAAGTTTAACATCCGTTTTGTTGTCTCCTTTCTTTTGTTCTACACATATTTTTTTCATCTTATTTTATTTTCCGCAGGACCCGGTGTCCTGCATTTTTTTTGCCCGTTTTTGCCTGTCATTGACAAGAAGCGGTTTTTAATATATAATAGTATAAAAGTTTTTTCGGGCGTTTTGCCCAATACTTTGCAAATCAACCTTCGGGAGGAATATAAAATGTCAAAGAAACCTTTTTACATTACAACGCCCATATATTACCCGTCGGGCAATCCCCATATCGGACATTGCTACACCACGGTTGCCTGCGACTCTATCGCACGCTTCAAGAGAATGCAGGGCTATGATGTAATGTTTCTTACAGGAACAGACGAGCACGGTCAGAAGATCGAACAGAAGGCTGCCGAAAAGGGCGTTACACCCAAGCAGTACGTTGACGAGATAGTTGAAATTTTCAAGAAGCTCTGGAGCTGTATGGACATCAGCTACGACCGCTATATCCGCACAACGGACGACTACCACGTTGAAGCGGTGCAGAAGATATTTAAGGAGCTTTACGACAGAGGATATATCTACAAGGGCGAGTACAAGGGCAAATACTGTACTCCCTGCGAGAGCTTCTGGACGGAATCACAGCTTGACGAGAACGGCTGCTGCCCCGACTGCCACAGACCCGTTGTTGAAGCAAAGGAAGAGGCTTACTTCTTCAAAATGTCCCCCTTTGCCGACAGAATTGAAAAGCTGCTGACCGAAACAGACTACCTTCGCCCGAAGACGAGAGCTACCGAGCTTGTAAACAACTTTATAAAGCCCGGTCTTGAGGATCTCTGTGTTTCGAGAACGTCCTTCAAGTGGGGGATCCCTGTTTCCTTTGACGAAAAGCACGTTGTTTATGTTTGGATAGACGCACTTTCCAACTATATCACCGCTCTCGGCTTTGATAACGAAAAATACGATGATTACGAAAAATACTGGCCTGCGGACGTTCATATGGTCGCAAAGGACATTATGCGTTTCCACGCTATCATCTGGCCCGCAATGCTTATGGCTCTTGAACAGCCTCTGCCCAAGCACCTTGCAGTACACGGCTGGATAACCTTCAACGGTCAGAAAATGAGCAAATCTCTCGGCAACGTTGTAGACCCCTTTGTTCTTGCCGACCGTTACGGTGCAGACGCTATACGTTACCATATTCTCCGTGAAATGGCTCTTGGCGCAGACAGCTCCTTCTCCAACGAAATTATGATAAACCGCATTAATTCCGACCTTGCAAACGGTCTTGGCAACCTTATTTCAAGAAGCGTTGCAATGGTGCTGAAATATTTTGACGGAACACTTCCCGAAAACAAGCAGAGCGGCGAGCATGACGAGGAGCTTATAGCCGAAATGACTGCTCTCCGTGATACCGTTGCCGAGGCTGTGGAAAATACACAGCTCAACGTTGCTCTTGCGGAAATTTTCAAGGTAGTTTCCGCCGCAAATAAGTATATCGACGAAACTGCGCCCTGGATACTTGCCAAGGACGAAGCCAACAAGCCCAGACTTGCCGCAGTTCTGTACAATCTCCTTGAAGCTATCAGAATAACCACTACCCTCCTTTCCGCATTTATGCCTGCAACAATGCCCAAGGCGTGGGAGCAGATAGGTGCAAAGCCCGAAGATGTGACCTTTGAAAACGCAGGCAGGTACGGCGTTCTTCCTCAGAATGTTACCGTCAAGAAGGGTGAAGTGCTGTTCCCGAGAATCGACGTTGACAAGGAAATTGACGAGCTCAACGCCCTTATCGCCGCACAGGAAGCCGCTGCAAAGGCTGCTTTGGAGCAGGACGAGGACAAGGCAGGACTTGTTCCAATCTCCGAAACCATCTCCATTGACGATTTCGGCAAGATAGACCTGCGTGTTGCCGAGGTCAAGGAGTGCGAGAAGGTACCCAAGGCGAAGAAGCTCCTTAAGCTGCAGCTTGACGACGGTTTCGGCGGCAGACAGGTGGTATCGGGCATTGCCAAGTGGTATTCTCCCGAAGATCTGATAGGCAAAAAGGTCATAGTCGTTGCAAATCTTGCTCCTGCGAAGCTCTGCGGAGTTGAAAGCTGTGGAATGATAGTTGCCGCCGACGTTGGAGAGGACGCAAGAGTTATCTTTGTTGACAAGGATATTCCCAACGGGTCTAAACTCAGATAAAAAACTATAAAACACTTGATTCTGCGGAGCAAAACTGCTTCGCAGAATTTTTAACAGGAGGAAGAAATGCTCACATATATAGATTCCCACGCACATTACGACGATGAACAGTTTGACATAGACAGGGACGAGCTGCTTGACCGTCTGCACGAAAACGGGGTGCGGAATATCGTAAATATCGGCTGTTCCCTTGAACGGTCGCAGTTTTCCGTTGACCTTGCGGAAAAATACCCCTTTGTGTATGCCGCCGTAGGAGTACACCCCGAGGACGCTCCCGACACGCCGGATGGCTACCTTTCCAAAGTTGAGTTCTGGACGGCAAATCCCAAGGTCGTTGCAATAGGGGAGATAGGTCTTGATTACCACTATGAGGGCTTTGACCGTGAATTGCAGATACGCTTTTTTGAGGAACAGCTTGACCTTGCGGAAAGATCGGGACTTCCCGTAATAATTCATTCCCGTGACGCAACGGAGGACACAATGAACATTCTCCGCAGACGGGGCAGGGTCAAGGGCGTGATGCACTGCTTTTCCGGCTCTGCTGAAACGGCAAGGCAGGTGCTGGAGCTTGGAATGAATATCAGCTTTACGGGAGTTCTTACCTTTAAAAACGCACGGAAGGCGGTGGAGGCGGTGAAGGTCATTCCTCTTGACAGACTTATGCTGGAGACCGACTGCCCCTATATGGCACCCGAGCCGTACAGAGGCAAGCGCTGCGACAGCAGTATGATAACCCGTGTCATAGATAAGATAGCGGAAATAAAAGAGGTTTCTCCCGAGACCGTTGCCGAAACGACAATGGCAAATACGCTTCGGCTTTTTGAGCGAATGAAGTAAAAAAGGCAAAAATATAAAACAGCAGCACCCCAACATTTTAAGGAACGCTGATTAATACATTTTCAGCTTTTTCCTAAATAATCGGGTGCTGCTGCTTTTCAATTTAACACAATCGGTCGGTTGAGCATTAAATTGTTGATCAGTGGATGGCACATAGCGCTATCTGTTAATTTAGAAATAGTCGTAACCCTGTTTCCTGCATCCTTGGACGATGCTCCGCAATGGTAAATTTGCTCTGTCGGTTTTTCATAATCAAGAATTATATATCTGTCGTGTATAATACCTCCGGTCTTCTTGAAATTAATATTGATCGAAGGATACTCTGCCGCAAATAAATTATAATCATTTAAACGAAGTCTGTTCCCAACATTATCACTGAATATTGTTACAGTCACATCAGCACTAATATCATTCAATAAATACAATGTTTTAATATCAATATAGTTATCAATTATGCAGATAGATTCCTTTGCCCGACTGTATATAGTTCTGTAAGCAACTGCCGCCTCAACGGTTTCGCCGTTTAAAATCAGGTATTCACATTTAGCTTCTGAAAAACCAAAACTGCGGATGATTTCGGGCAAATCTGATTTTCTTACCATGTCGTTTTTTATTTCTGCAATTTCGTTGGTGTTTCGTACCAGCTGCATAGCAAGCGCCTGTAATGGTTTATCACCGACCAATTGCTGATTGGAGGCAATGTAGTCCTTCATCTTTTTGAAAATTCTGATAAGTGCCTTGCTTTGTTCTACAGCAAGAGTTCCTTTAAGTACCGTCATCACCATATATATTCCTTGCTCTGTGAAAGCATATGGTAAATATCTTGTGCCGCCCCAACTTGAGGTCGATTTTTTCGACCTCAAACTTTCAAACTCGTTTTTTGTAAGCTGAAATCTGAAATCATCATCAAATCTGTCAATATTATTTTTTATCTGTTCGTTAAATCTCTTTGTTTCATAACCGTACAGTTCGGCAAGCTCAAAATCGAGCATAACCTGCTGTCCTCTGATAATATATATCTTATTTCGTATGCTTTCTTCACTGATTATCGCAATTTTCGGGTCGGCATCTTTTTCTTCGATAGCATTCATTGCGAATTACTCCTTTTCTATATAATTATAAACCCTGCATTGTTATTCAGTATAACACTATGAATAAAGGCAGGGGTTAACAATGTGTTAATTTTACGCTTTTATCCATTGTTATTGGAGAAAAAGCACAAATAACAGACCCATCGGCAAATCAAGCGCCGATGGGTCTGTTGTTTTATATTCTGTTACAGCTTAGCCCAGTGTTACAACAACTTCGTTAACGTCCTTCAGCTTTGCTGCAGGGATAAGGTTGCCTTCAAGTGTTTCGCCGTTGAGGACTACCGACTTAACGCCGCTTTCCTTATGGTCGGGGTTGTTGAAGGTCATATTCAGCTTCTTTCCTCTGAATGTCTTTTCAACGGTGTAGCTTTCCCACTCGGAAGGAATGGAAGGAGATACTACAAGTCCCTCTGCGTTAGGTCTCATACCGAGGATACCCTCAACTGTACCTACCATAACGGTGGAAGCTGTACCTGTGAGCCAGTGAACGTGCGCACGGCCTGCGAAGGGGCTGTCCTTGCCTTCTACGAACTGACCGTAAACGTAAGGTTCAAGGCATCTGTGTTCTGCGTTGTCGTTATAGGTTGCGGGAGCTGCTTCCTTCCAGTATTTATATGCACGGTTGCCGTGACCAAGGAGGGATTCAGCAAGGATGAGCCAGCCCTGAGGCTGAGAGAAGATACCTGCGTTTTCCTTTGTGCACTTATTGAAGCACTGCATAAGAGCGCCGTCAAAGCCGTGTTCAACGTAAGGAGGATACATAACCATTGCGCCGTAAGGAGTGTTAAGCTCTCTTTCTACGCTGTCCATAGCCTTTTCAGCCTGTTCCTTGCTTGCAAAGCCGGAAATAACGGACCAGGACTGGGGATTGAGCCACATATTTGCCTCGGGATCGGTTCTCTGACCAATAACGGTGCCGTCTTCCTTGTAGCCTCTGATCCATCTGTCCTCGTTCCAGCAAGCGCTCAGTATCTCGTCAAGCTTTGCCTTGACCTCGTCAAGGTACTTAACGTACTCTGTGTCGTTCTTAAGCTCTGCATAGCTTCTGAGTATCTTTACTGCGTAAACAAGCTGGAATGCAACGAAGGTGGATTCGCCCTTCTTGCCAAGACGGAGACAGTCGTTCCAGTCAGCGTGGAGACCTGCAGGCATACCGTGGTTGCCGAGGTGGTTCATGGAGAACATTATAGCTCTCTTAAGGTGGTCGTAAACCGTACCCTTTTCGCCGTCGTTAGCATAGAAAATTTCTTCGTCAAGGAATGCAATATCTCCGCTTTCGGAAATGTACTTGTAAACTGTGGGGAAGAGCCAGAGAGCGTCGTCTGCACGGTAGGAAGGATGTCCCGTTTCCTTTGCGTAAGCCGTGTTCTCGTCGTTCTCATCGGGGTGGTTCTCATGACCTGCGTTATGAGTATACTTAACAAGAGGCAGACCTGCGCCGTTTGTTACCTGTGCGGAAAGCATAAATTCGATCTGCTTCTTAGCCATTTCGGGAGCAAGGTGGATAATACCCTGATTGTCCTGAACGGTATCACGGTAGCCGAAGCCGTTTCTCAGACCGCAGTACTGGAAGGAAGCTGCTCTTGACCAGATGAAGGTGATGAAGCAGTTGTAAGCGTTCCAGACGTTGATCATGTTGTTGAAATCTGCATCGGGAGTGTTTACCTGGAAATTGCCCAGCTTTTCATGCCAGTAATTCTTAAGCTCCTCAACCTCTGCTTCAACAACGCCGGGCTGCTGATACTTTGCGATGATCTCGGCAGCCTTTGCTTCGGGCTTCTGACCGAGGATATAGGTAAGCTCCTTAGTTTCGCCGGGCTGCAGAACAATGTCGCTCTGGAGAGCGCCGCAGGAGTTGGTGTTGTAGTTGAGCTGACCCTTAAGACCGTCCTCAATGCCCTTGGGGTTAGCGTAGCTTCTGTAAGAGCCTACGAAAGCGTCACGGTCGCCGCAGTAAGCGGAAACGTCAGCTCTTGCAAGACCGAGGAAACGTTCGTTGTCGGGGTTCTTGAAGATCTCGTTCTGCTTCTGGAGGATGAAGTTACCCTTGAAGTAGGTGCGTGTGATAAAGAGGGTGTACTGGAGGTTTACCTGATCCTGCTCATAGTTGTTATCGTTTACGAATTCGCAGTAGCCTGTAACGGAGAGCTTTCTGGGCTTGCTGTCGGTGTTGGTTATCTTAGCTGCCCATACTTCATATGTAGCGTCCTTGGGAACGTAATAGGTAACCTCGGACTTTATCTTCTTATATTCCGAGCTGATAACGGTATAAGCGGTACCGTGGCGGCATTCGCTCTTATATTCGTCAAGGGGCTTGCATACGGGAGCCCAGGAAGCGGACCAGAATTCACCTGTTTCGCCGTCCTTGATATAAACATAACGTCCCGGCTGGTCTGCTGCAACGGAATTGAAGCGGTAACGGATAACACGGCCGTTTGCGCCGCTCTTTACGAAGCTGTAGCCGCCTGCGTTATTGGAAATGATTGCGCCGTATTCGGGAGAACCGAGGTAGTTTGCCCAAGGGGCGGGAGTTTCGGGGTTAGTGATGACATATTCCTTTTTATCAAGGTCGAAATGTCCGTAGTTCATTGGAACACGCTCCTTAAATTATATTATAATAGCTGAAAGCCGGCACAAAAACAAAGCCGGTCTGCATACAACTACATTCTAACATTTACCGCAGGCTATTTCAAGGGGGTATTAAAAAAATTCACAATTTCAAACGATTAAGCAGGAAATTTTTTTGCACTTTGCAGTAAAAAGAGGGTGTTTTGCTTTTGCTCCAAAATATACTCACGATTTTTATTGATTTTGTACAACATCCCGAATAAAACGCCGTACACAATTAATCAATTGACTTTAAACTTCGGGGCGTGATATAATTATTTTCTGTATTTCGGGGAAAACTGTAAAGTAATATTAGAACGTTCCCCCAAAAATGAAAACAAATGTCGGCGCAGAGCAGAGTTCGTATAGCCATTCCGAACGTATGCACAGCGCTATTCGGAAAGGAATCATTTATGCTTTTTAACGAACTCGGATTGCCGGAGGAGATACTCCGTGCCGTTGCTGAAATCGGATACGAGGAGGCTACGGAAATTCAGGCTAAGGCCATTCCCCTGCTTTTGCAGGGCAGGGACGTTGTTGGACGCTCCCAGACGGGAACGGGCAAGACCGCAGCTTTCGGTCTGCCTGCGGCAGCTTCAATTGACAGGGAAATGCAGCGCAGCGTTCAGGTACTTATACTCTGCCCCACCCGTGAGCTTGCAATGCAGGCTTGTGAGGAGCTGTGCAAGTTTTCGGCGTATCTGCCCTATGTAAAGCCCTGTGCGATCTACGGCGGAGCGGACATTGAACGTCAGATAACACAGCTTAAAAAGGGCGCAAACATTATCGTAGGCACTCCCGGTCGTGTTATGGATCATATCCGCCGCCATACACTGCACCTTGACTGCCTGCGCACCATAATTCTTGACGAAGCGGACGAGATGCTGAATATGGGTTTCCGTGAGGATATTGAGGAAATACTGCAGTACGTTCCCGAGGAGCGTCAGACGGTTCTTTTCTCCGCAACCATGCCGCCCCAGATAATGGCTATAACAAGCGAATATCAGCGTGACCCCGTAGTGGTGGGCGTTGAGCAGAAGTCACGCACCGTTGAAAGCGTTGCACAGTTTTATTACGAAGTGCCAATGGGAAGAAAGACGGACGCTCTGCAGATGCTTCTTCTTGCCTTTGAGCCTAAGCTGTCAATGGTTTTCTGCAACACCAAGCATATGGTCGACGAGCTTACCGAAGAGCTTGTTGCAAAGGGCTTCAGGGCAGCAGGACTTCACGGGGATATGAAGCAGCAGAGCCGCACACAGGTGCTTAACGCCTTCCGCAGCGGCAGGCTGAACATTCTTATCGCAACGGACGTTGCCGCAAGAGGTATTGACGTTGACGATGTTGACGCTGTTTTTAACTATGATATTCCCCAGGACAACGAATATTATATACACCGTATCGGCAGAACGGGCAGAGCAGGCAAAACAGGCTGTGCCTACACTATCATAAGCGGCAGAAAGCAGGCTATGGAGCTTAAGGATATTGCACGCTTCACCAAGGCGGACATCATACGCTGCGACCTGCCTACAAGAGATGATGTTATCGCCAAAAAGACCGACCGTGTTCTTGACAAGGTAAAGACCTACATCGGATCGGGCAAGTATGCAGACGGTGAGTATCAGCTTGAAAAGCTTATGAGCGAAGGCTTTACCGCCGAACAGGTTGCTGCCACACTTCTCGGCATGAGAATATCAAAGGAAACACGCACCGTTCCCGAATTTATCAAGCCTGTGTTCCGCACCAAGGACAGCGGCGGAAAGGGCAAGTCCGTCAAGATAGAGATTTCTCTCGGCAGGCAGAACAGGATAGCGCCTAACTTTATCCTGGGCGCACTTGTTGACGCAACGGGTATGACGGGCAAAAATTTCGGCAAAATTGATATTTACGACCGTTTCACCACCGTGGAGGTGCCCGAAGCGGACAAGGAGCATATCCTTGACGCAATGACAGGCACAAAAATAAACGGTCAGAAGATAAAGGTGAAGCTCTACGAGGGCAAAGGTGCCGACTACAGCGGAGAAAAGGACTTCCGCAGCGGCGGCAGAAGGCGTGACGGCGGAAAATCCGGCAGAAACGGCAAGGACGGACGTTCAAACCGCAGAAAACGTTATTAATGACGGAAAAGCCGTTTTTAAAGTGCGTTTTTTATTCCAAATATTGTATGGGACGGGTCTTCCGTCCCGTTTTCATATATTTTTGCTGTAATTCATTAAAATAAAACACAGCGAATGTTGCATTTTTTAATAATATGTGATAAAATATATATGTATGTTTGCACCCCATTCTATTGAAAAGAGGTCAGTTTTATGGATAAAGCACAGTTTTTTGCCAAAATAAGCGACAACCTTATGACAGACGGAAGAACGGATATGAAACACGCTTCCGTCAAGCAGCTCCATAACGCAGTTTCAAGAGCGGTTATGAGCGATATTATCCCCCTCTGGAACGAAACAGAGAAAAGACACGGCGAGGGCAGAAGGGCTTACTACCTTTCCGCAGAGTTCCTTATGGGCCGTGCGGTGTTCAACAACCTTTACTGCGCAGGTCTTCTTGATGAAGCAAAGGAAATATTTGCTGAAAACGGCGTGGACATCTCCTGCCTTGAAGAGGTTGAGGACGCAGCTCTCGGAAACGGCGGTCTGGGCAGACTTGCAGCCTGCTTCCTTGATTCCGCAGCTACCTGCGACATTCCCCTTAACGGCTACGGCATAAGATACCGTTACGGTCTGTTCAAGCAGTCTATCGGCGGCGGCTTCCAGCAGGAAAGCGCAGATGACTGGCTCGCTTTCGGCGACGCCTGGAGCGTAAGATGCGAAAAGGACGCTGTAAGAGTTGATTTTGCCGACCAGTCCGTTATGGCTGTTCCCTACGATACGCCTATCATCGGCTACGGCGGAAAGGCTGTAAACACACTTCGTCTGTGGCAGTCTGAACCCGTGAAGGGCTTTGATTTCGGCGCATTCGACAGACAGGATTACGAAAAGGCTTCGGAAAGCACTATCCTTGCAGAAGCTATTTCAAACGTTCTCTATCCTAACGATAACTACGAAAAGGGTCTGCGTCTGAGATTGAAGCAGCAGTATTTCTTTGTTTCCGCTTCGATACAGGATATAATACGCAGCTACAAGGAAAAGCACGGCAGCGATTTCTCACAGTTTGCAAAGTGCTACGCTCTCCAGCTCAACGATACCCACCCCACGGTTGCTATCCCCGAGCTTATCAGAATTTTTATGTTCAAAGAGGGTATGTCCTTCAAGGAAGCCTTTGACATTGCGCAGCAGACCTGCAACTACACCAACCACACCGTTATGGCTGAGGCTCTGGAGAAGTGGAACGTTGATCTTTTCAAGAGCGTTCTTCCCACAATTTACGAAATAATCCTTCTTATCAACGAGCATTTGAAGAAGTACCTTGCTTCTATCGGTCAGACCGAAAATCAGATAAACCGGAAGCTCATCGTTGACGGCGACAGGATCCATATGGCAAGAATGGCTATATTCGCATCCTCCCACACCAACGGCGTTGCACAGCTCCACACGGATATACTGAAAAACGATGTTCTCAAGGAATGGTATGAGATATTCCCCGAGCGTTTCCAGAACAAGACAAACGGCATCACACCAAGACGCTGGCTTGGACTTTGCAATCAGGAGCTTTCTTCCCTTATCACCGAAAAGATCGGCGACGGCTGGATAACAGACCTGTCCGAGCTGAAGCAGCTTGAAAAGTTCGTTGACGACCACGACACAATAAACCGCTTTATGGAGATAAAGAAGACCAAGAAGCAGCAGCTCTGCGACTATATCGCAAAGAACGAGGGTGTGCTTTTAAGTCCCGACTTTGTTTTCGATATCCAGGTAAAGCGTCTGCACGAATACAAGCGTCAGCTTCTTAATGCGTTCTCCATTATGGATCTTTACTTCCAGATCAAGGAGAATAAGCTGCCCGACCTGCAGCCTACCGCATTTATTTTCGGCGCAAAGGCTGCTCCTGCTTACAGACGAGCAAAGGGCATCATCAAGTATATCAACGAGGTGGCAAACCTTGTTAACAATGACCCCGACACAAGGGATAAGCTGAAAGTCATCTTTGTTCAGAATTACAACGTTTCCTACGCAGAAAAGCTCATTCCTGCGGCAGACATTTCCGAGCAGATCTCCACAGCAGGTCTTGAAGCAAGCGGCACGGGCAATATGAAGTTCATGCTCAACGGCGCAGTTACCCTCGGCACCTACGACGGCGCAAACGTTGAAATAGTAGACGAGGCAGGCTGGGAGAACGAGTATATCTTCGGCTGCCGTGTTGAAGAAATTGAGAAGATAAAGCCTAACTACAAGCCCAAGGAGAAGATATACTACACCAACGAGAGAGTAAAAAGAGTTATCAATACCCTTGTTGACGGCACCTTCAACGACGGCGACACCGGAATGTTCGGCGAGCTTTTCAACGCCCTTATCAACGGCACAAGCTGGCACAAGCCCGATAATTACTTCCTTCTTGCAGACCTTGAGGGATATGTGGATACAAAGCTCCGTGCCCTTTATGACTACAAGAACAGAGAAGTATTTGCTAAGAAGTGCTGGATGAATATTGCAAACAGCGGCAAGTTCTCCTCCGACAGAACCGTAACACAGTATGCTGAGGAGCTTTGGAAGCTCTGAGAGCAAAGCATAACGTGATTCCAAATGGACGAGTCCCCACTGCGAAGCAGAATAAAGTTTACGTCCACGCTTTTCAAAGGGTGGCAGGGGTCAAGGGGGCAGCGCCCCATTGTCGCTCTCCGCAGAGAGCGAAATCCCCAAAACTAAGGCGCAACGCATTGTAAAAGCAAGAACAGCAAAGCAAAAAATCCAAAGGCGCAATTCACATAAAAAATCGGAACCAAGCGATGTTTTGTACAACACAAAACCCGTGGAACCGACTATGTGAATTGCGCCTATTTCTATCCTATATTAACAAAGTAACCCTCGCAGAAAAATATACCGAGCAAAGCGAGGTGTATTTTTCTGCGACACAACAAACTTTGAAAATAGTTTTCTTAACAAATTTTTCTGCGGCAAAGCAAACTATGTAATGGCTGCCCCGACAAAGCCTGTTGAACCGCACCAAAAGCGCCGACCCACGGGCGCACACTGTGCGCCCCTACGGAGGATGTGAAAAAAATAACACCGCCGCAGACGATACCTTAATTATATATTTTTTACTATTCATTTAGCAAAGCGTACGATAATTCCGAATTCCGCATTAAAATCATTCCACATTCCAAATCCAACAAAATTTGTGAATTTTCATAAAAATTCTTGAAAAACAAATGCTTGTATAGTATAATATTATGGATAAAATAAATCCAAAAGGCGGTATGTTTTCTATGGTAATACAGGATTATTACGAGGGCAGAGCCTTCGACGCATATACTTTTTTCGGCGCACACCTTGAATACGGCGGAGTGATGTTCCGCACCTACGCCCCCAATGCCAAAGCCATAGAGGTCATAGGCGAGTTCAACAATTGGAACGGCTTTTATATGACTAAAGAAGGCACAAGCGGCGTGTTCTCGGCTTTTATCTCAAACGCCGAGCCGGGACAGATGTATAAATACCGTATCCATGGTGCAGACGGCAGCATTACGGACAAAAGCGACCCCTACGGCTTCCGCACGGAGCTGCGCCCAAATTCCGCTTCCTATATCGTTGATATGAACTCGTTTCGCTTCACCGACAGCGAATGGATGAACAGGCGCACCAACAACTACAACTCCCCTATGAACATCTACGAGATACATACAGGTTCCTGGAAAATGAAGCCCGGGGACGAAGGCTCTCCTGCGGAGGAACGCTGGTACTCTTACCGTGAGCTTGCAGAGCCGCTTATTGAGTATCTGAAAAAGCACCGCTATACCCACGTTGAGGTAATGCCCCTTGCGGAACACCCTGCGGACTGCTCCTGGGGCTATCAGGTGACGGGATTTTTCAGCCCCACTTCACGCTACGGCACCCCCGACGACCTTAAATATTTTGTAAACGAGTGCCACAATGCAGGAATAGGCGTTATAACCGACTTTGTTCCCGTGCATTTCGCCGTTGACGGCTATTCCCTTGTAAAATATGACGGCACCGCCCTTTACGAATACCCCAACACCGGCGCAGGTGCAAGCGAATGGGGTACCTACAACTTTAACTACTTCCGAGGCGAATCACGCAGCTTTATGCAGTCTGCCGCCAACTACTGGCTGACCGAATACCATTTTGACGGCATAAGAATGGACGCTATAAGCAACATAATCTACTGGCAGGGCGACGCTAAAAGAGGCGTCAACAACGGTGCAGTTAACTTTATCAGAAGCATGAACAGCGGTCTGCACCACCTTCACCCCACGGCTCTGCTTATGGCGGAGGATTCCACCAACTACCTTAAAGTCACCGCTCCCGTTGAATATGACGGTCTCGGCTTTGACTACAAGTGGGATATGGGCTGGATGAACGATACCCTTGATTTCTTCCGCACACCTCCCGATGAACGCCCTGTGCATTATCACAAGATAACCTTCTCAATGCAGTATTTTTACAACGAGCTTTACCTGCTGCCCTTTTCCCACGATGAGAACGTCCACGGCAAGGCTACCATTATACAGAAAATGTGGGGGGATTACGATGTGAAGTTCCCTCAGTGCCGTGCCTTGTACGCTTATATGTACACCCACCCCGGCAAAAAGCTGAATTTTATGGGCGGAGAGTTTGCCCAGTTCAGAGAGTGGGACGAAAAAAGAGAGCAGGACTGGGATATGCTAAAGTACCCCCTGCACGATTCCTTCCTGCGCTTTATCACCGACCTTTCTCTGCTGTATACCTCCAATCCCGCACTTTATGAAGCGGAATACAACAGCGACTGCTTCCGCTGGCTTGAAGCAGACGCTCCCGAGGACTGCATATACATTTACGAAAGAGAAGCAGGGGGCAGAAAGGTGCTTGTAGTCCTTAACTTCTCCGATAAAAACCGCGAAAATTACACCGTAGGCGTTGACAAGGAAGAAATTTTTACCGAGGTGCTGTACAGCGACAGCAGTATTTACAGCGGAAACACCCCCACCGTTCCTGCAAAGCCCGTTAAATCGGAGAAACAGCCCTACAAGTGGCATAAATTTTCCTTCAAGGACACCTTTGCACCCTTCTCCGCTAAAATATATGAGGTATCTCCGTTAAGCAAATGTTAAGACCGGCGTTCCTGCGTAAAGTCAATTTTACATTCCGTAAAACGTTTTTCCACACAGCTTTAAAAATCAAAAGTCCCTTATTTCCGCAGTTTTTCACAGTTTCCACCGAGTTTTCCACCGTATTTTCCCCGATTTCCTCATTTTCCACACCGTTTTCCACACATTTTTGACCGTTTTTTATTACCTTTGGTATATAAAACCTTGAAAACGCCGATAATACGGTAAAGTGAAAATGTTAAAAGCCTGTGGAAAACGGCTGAAAGGATACTGAGAAAAATGATAAAAGGAGTAAACCGACGTATCGTGGAAATAACAGGTATGGACAACGACTATTTTGAAAAGGCGGTGCTTTATATCCGCACGGACAAAAGCTTCTCCCTTCCTGCAAGGATAGACCTTGAGGCAAGAGCCGCCGTGGGGCAGATGATGCCCGATGATCCCCGTTCCTATCCGAAAAAAAGGCATATCATCGCAGATGTGACGCTGCGGCTCCTGAGCGTGTCGCTTATACTCTGCTCCATTGCGCTGACGCTTTATCTTTTTATTGGGTAACAGCCTATATCACCAATCAAACAAATCGCTGTGACAGTCTGCTGCCGTTAAAGAGGGTATATACGCTGTTTATGCGAAAAAGTATGATCGTGCGTTAAATTACGGCACTTGCAACCTGCGGTATAATATGCTATAATAATTCTTAAAACAACGGACGGAAAAAATCACAGCAGAAAGCAGGTGCCGTATCATGCCGAATCTTTACGAATCGGGCGAAAATTATCTTGAGACCATACTTATCCTTCAGAAAAAAGGCATATCCGTGCGCTCGGTGGACATTGCCAACGAGCTGTCCTTTTCAAAGCCAAGCGTAAGCAGAGCTGTGGGCATACTTAAAAACGGCGGATTTATCGAAGTTAACCCCGACGGCTTCATCACTCTTACCGAAGCCGGAAAAGAGGTCGCAGAGCGCATATACGAAAGGCATCTTGTACTGTCAAAGTGGCTTATGGACATAGGCGTTGACGAGCAGACCGCCGCCGCAGACGCCTGCAAGCTGGAACACGACATAAGTGCCGAATCCTTTGAAAAGCTGAAGGAGCATATCAAGGCAAAGCATAAGGATATAAAGCTGAAGTGAAGCTAAAATATATATGGAAGTGATTTTATTAGCAATCAAAATTCAAAGCCTAAACTTACATCAGTTCAATTGGTAAAAAAGCTTGAAGAAAAAGGCGTTCGGTTCA
The DNA here is from genome assembly GCA_022769565.1 of Oscillospiraceae bacterium. Lineage (GTDB taxonomy): Bacteria > Bacillota > Clostridia > Oscillospirales > Ruminococcaceae > UMGS363. Next base: position 65,615 of record JALEJQ010000017.1, on the reverse strand, counting down.
ATTTAATGACACGGACTCAGGCAGCAAAGTTTTTAGCTGAACGAAATAATTATATGCGTTTGGCTTCATATCGCAAAAATTATGAAAAGTATGATCAAAAATACGTTAATCTTGATTTTAAGTATTTGGTCGAACTTTCAACTATTGATATGTATCTCCGCTTTATAATAATAAAAATGTGCCTTAATATAGAGCATTGCCTTAAAGTAAGTCTGCTTAAAAATATTGAAAACAACGCAGACGAAGACGGTTACAGCATTGTTAATGAGTTTATCAATAGTTCCCGTTCCAACGCTTACATTACTTCGGAAATAAAAAAGATGTCTTCATCAAAATACAGCGGTGAACTTATAGAACATTATTTTCAATATACAACGGAATTTTGCGGCGGTGAAACTGTAATGACATTTGACTGCCCGGTGTGGGTTTTTACAGAAACGGTTTCATTTGGAACATTTATTAATTTTTATTTGTTTTATTACAATAAATATCCGAATGAAAAGGCAATCCCCAGAAATATTATAAATTCCGTCAGAAGTTTGCGCAATGCCTGCGCCCACAATAACTGTATAATGCACGACCTTCACAAAACTCCTGAAAGCACACAACCGCCGACTGAAATTTCAAAATTTGTGATGCAGATCGCAGATATAAAAAGTGTTCAAAGAAGAAACAAGCTGTCTAATCAATTTATATTGGAATTTGTGACAATAGTTTATGTTTTTGGTAAAGTTGTATCCGAAGATTTAAAAAAGACGACCATAAAAGAATTGAAATCATTTGCCGAAAATCGTCTTTTAAAAAATGTTGCCTATTTCGAACGGCAGCCATTAATAAAAAGTTCGTTAACTTTTTTAAAAAAAGTTATTGACTTTGCTTGTGAAAATACATATAATAAATAGTGATATAAAAAATCCTTAAATGGGTTTTTGCAAGAGTAGTGTTTACACTACTCTTAGTTTTTTGTTAGGATTTTTTCAAAAATGTTTTGTTAGGATTTTTTCAAAAAACCCTTGACAAGCCAAAAAATCTATGATATTATATATGAGTTGTTTTACAACGGCTATCGTGTTCTAAAGACAGCAGGTGGACTTGCTCCGTAAATCCTGCCGAGGAAAAGATCGCTTAAGTATATATGTACTTTGCCCTTTTCTGTCTTTTCGGAAAAGGTTTTTTCTTTTTTGCGGATCCGTTAGCAATTGTTTTAAAGCAATTTGTTTCAGAACAATTACGGAGGTGAAATCATTATGCCAAGCGCAAAGGTACTTGAATCCAAGAAGGCTAAGGTTGAAGCTATTACCGAACAGCTCAAAAATGCCGCTGCCGGTGTTATCGTTGACTACAAGGGCATCAGCGTTGCTGACGACACCAAGCTCAGAAAGGAACTCAGAGAAGCAGGCGTAGTTTACTACGTTGAAAAGAACTCTATGCTCCGTTTCGCACTTCGCAACGTTGGTCTTGAAGGTCTTGAGAACGTTCTCGAGGGAACAACAGCTATTGCTCTCTCCAACGACGACCAGACTGCTCCCGCAAGAATCCTCGGCAAATACATCGAGGGTGCAGACGATAAGTCCACATTCTCTATGAAGGCAGGCTTTATCGGAACAGAGATCTACGACGCACAGGGCGTTCTTGCTCTTTCCAAGATCCCCTCAAGAGAGGTTCTTCTTGCACAGCTCGTTGGTTCTCTCCAGGGCCCCATGCAGAAGCTTGCAGCAACACTTCAGGCTGTTGCAGACAAGCAGTCCGAAGGCGACGTTGCATAATTGCAGCCTTGCGGACAACCAAAAACACGGCTTGAATGCCGCATAAAAAATTTATTAAAAGGAGATTATTAATCATGGCTTCTGAAAAGATTTTAAAGTTTGTAGAAGATATTAAGACACTTTCCGTTCTTGAGCTTTCCGAGCTCGTTGACGCTATCCAGGAAGAATTCGGCGTAACAGCTGCTATCGCTGCTGCTCCTGCTGCAGGTGCTGCTGCAGGCGGCGCTGCTGCTGAAAAGACTGAATTCGACGTTGTTCTTGCTTCCTTCGGTGAGAAGAAGATGGACGTTATCAAGGCTGTTAAGGACATCTGCGGTCTTTCCCTTAAGGAAGCTAAGGAGCTCGTTGAAGCTGCTCCTAAGGCTCTCAAGGAAGGCGCTTCCAAGGCTGACGCTGAAGAGATCAAGACTAAGCTCGAAGCTGCAGGCGCTACTGTTGAACTCAAGTAAGTTTTCTTAACTTAACGAACTTTCAGGCTGCTGTACTTTTTCCGGTACGGCAGCCCTTTTTTAATTCGGAATTAGGAATTAGGAATTCGGAATGCGGAATTATGAGTGCTTCGCTAAATGAATAGTGAATAATTAAGGTATCGCCTGCGGCGATGTATTTTAAAATCCGTGAGCGCAGCGAACACCAAAATTATTCACTCTTCACTATTCATTTTTCATTATTCACTTAGCGCAGCGCATATAATTCCGCATTACGCATTCCGAATTCCGAATTAGCCCTATTGTCGTTTTGTGGAGAAATTTGATTATGAGCAGTTTGCATATAAATTGTTGACAAAGCCGCTGTATTGAGTTATAATATTATAGTATGATAAAAGATTATAGTGGATAATTATATAAAATCAAAGGTGGAATTTTAAACATGGGTATTTTTGACGGGCTTTTCGGCAATTACAGCAAGAGAGAGCTTGCTAAGATCGAACCGCTGAAAAACAAGGTCCTTGCATACGAAGACGAATACGGCGCTATGTCCGAGGAAACTCTCAAATCTCAGACAAAAATTTTAAAAGAGCGCCTTGCCAACGGTGAAACTCTTGACGATATTCTCCCCGAAGCTCTTGCTACCGTAAGAGAAGCGGCTTGGAGAGTTCTCGGCAAGAAGCCCTATCCCGTTCAGATCATCGGTGCGATCGTTCTTCATCAGGGACGTATCGCCGAAATGAAAACAGGTGAAGGTAAGACCCTCGTTGCCTGCTGCGCTTCCTATCTTAATGCGCTTTCCGGTCAGGGCGTTCATGTCGTTACCGTTAACGACTACCTTGCAAAGTACCAGTCGGAGGAAATGGGCAAGGTTTACCGCTATCTGGGTCTTTCTATCGGCTGTATCCTTCACGACCTTAACAACGATGAGCGCCGTGCGGCTTACAACTGCGATATTACTTACGGTACAAACAACGAATTCGGTTTCGACTACCTCCGTGACAACATGGTCATCTATGCCAAGGAAAAGGTGCAGAGAGGTCACGCTTTCGCTATCGTGGACGAAGTCGACTCCATCCTTATAGACGAGGCAAGAACTCCTCTTATCATCTCCGGCAGAGGCGATAAGTCTACCGACCTTTACACAAAGGCAGACCATTTCGCCAAGACTTTGAAGCCTTACACCGTTGTTGAAATGGATGACAAGGTCGACCAGGAAGAAAACTCCGAGAACTGCGACTACATCATTGACGAAAAGGCAAAAACCGCTACTATCACACGCCGCGGCGTTAAAAAGGCGGAGCAGTTCTTTAACGTTACGAATCTTTACGATGCAGACAACTCCACTTTGCTTCACCATATAAATCAGGCTCTTAAGGCTAACGGCGTAATGAAAAACGACATTGACTACGTTGTCAAGGACGGCGAGGTTATCATCGTTGACGAATTCACCGGACGTCTTATGATGGGACGCCGCTTTAACGATGGTCTGCATCAGGCTATCGAGGCTAAGGAAGGCGTTAAGGTCGCTCACGAGTCCAAGACCCTTGCAAGCATCACCTTCCAGAATTACTTCCGTCTTTACAACAAGCTGTCCGGTATGACAGGTACGGCTATGACCGAAGAGGAAGAATTCAAGGAAATATATAAGCTGGACGTTATCGAAATACCCACAAACCGTCCCGTTCAGAGAATAGACCACCCCGATGTTGTGTTCAAGACGGAAAACGGCAAGTTCTCCGCCGCTATTGACCAGATAATCGAATGTCACGAAAAGGGACAGCCTGTTCTCGTAGGTACTATTTCTATCGAAAAATCCGAAAAGCTTTCCTCTATGCTGAAAAAGAAGGGCATCAAGCACAACGTCCTCAACGCAAAGCAGCATGAAAAGGAAGCCGAGATAGTTGCTCAGGCAGGTCAGTTCGGTGCTGTTACCATTGCCACCAACATGGCAGGACGAGGCACCGACATTATCCTTGGCGGTAACGCAGAATTCCTTGCAAAAGCCGATATGAAGAAGCAGGGCATGGAAGAGCACGTTATCAGCGAGGCTGTAAGCTATGCGGAAACGGATGATGAAACTATCCTTGCTGCAAGAAAGGTATACCGTGAGCTTTATGCCAAGTATGACGCCGAGGTTAAGGAAAAGGCTGAAAAGGTAAAGGAAGCGGGCGGTCTGTTTATCCTTGGTACCGAGCGCCACGAATCAAGACGTATCGACAACCAGCTCAGAGGCCGTGCAGGACGTCAGGGCGACGTGGGCGAGAGCCGTTTCTTCCTCTCCCTTGAGGACGACCTTATGAGACTTTTCGGCGGCGACAGGATAACCGGCATGATGGACACCCTTAAGGTAGAGGAAAATATGCCTATCGAAGCAAAGATGCTTACAAAGGTCATCGAATCCTCCCAGAAGAAGGTGGAAGGCAGAAACTTTGCTATAAGAAAGAACGTCCTCAATTACGATGACGTTATGTCCGCACAGCGTGAGATCATTTACGGTCAGAGAGAAAAGGTGCTCAACGGCGAGGATATCCACGAATACATCCTTAAGATGATAAACGATATGATAAGCGATACCGTTGACCAGTACCTCCTTGACGATAATATCCATGACGACTGGAACCTTGCAGGTCTCCGTGACCGCTTTATGGGTCTTTTCACGGTAAATGACGATTTCAGATACACCACCGAGGAGCTTGCCAACGTTTCAAAGCAGGACATCAAGGATAAGCTTATAAACAGAGCCCTTGAATTCTATAAGAACAAGGAAGAAAAGGTCGGCTCCGATATTCTCAGAGAGCTTGAACGTGTAATTCTTCTTAAAGTCGTTGACATCAAGTGGATGGCTCACATTGACGATATGGACGAGCTTAGAAAGGGTATCGGTCTGCGCCAGTACGGTCAGAAGAACCCTGTTGTTGAATACCGCTTTGAGGGCTTTGAAATGTTTGACGCTATGGTCGAATCTATCAGAGAGGAAACCATCCGTCTGCTGTTCACCATTCAGGTCAAGAGCAACGAACAGCCTAAGAGAGAGCGTGTTGCGGAGCCTACGGCTACTTCCGGCGACGGTTCTGCCGCAAACACTCCCAGAAAGGTGAAGAAAATTGGCAGAAACGATCCCTGTCCCTGCGGAAGCGGCAAGAAGTACAAGAACTGCTGCGGAAGCGGTCTGAAATAATAACACACAGTTATTTATATATTGAAGCGGAAAGGAGAATGCTCCCTTATAAGGGGGTATAACAGAAAAATGGCTGAAATAAAAGCGTTCAGAGGTATGCGCTACAACACGGAAAAGGGCGGAGATCTTAATTCTCTCGTCTGCCCTCCCTATGACATTATTTCCGACGAGCAGCGCACAGGCTATATCGAAAAGAACCCTTACAACATTATCCGTCTTGAACTTCCCAAGGGCGGTGACGAGCGTTACAAGGAAGCAGGCGAAACTCTTGACAGCTGGCTTTCCGCAGACGTTCTCGGACAGGACGCAAAGGAAAGCATCTATGTTTACGAAATGGACTTCACCGCAAACGGCGTGAAGAACAGCCTTAAAGGCTTCGTTTCCCTTGTTAAGCTGGAGGAATTCTCAAAGGGCGTTATCCTTCCCCACGAAGAAACTCTTTCCAAGGCAAAGCAGGACCGCTTCAACCTTATGAGCGAGACCTTCTGCAATTTCAGCCAGATTTATTCCCTTTATATGGACGAAAACGGCTCTGTCTACAGCCTTATTGACGGCTGCTCTCAGGGCGAGCCCGATATGAGCGTTACCGACGGCGACGGCACGGTGCATAAGATGTGGTGCGTTTCCGACCCCGAGGTAATTGCAAAGGTCGAAAAGGCTTTCGAGGACAAGAAGCTGTACATTGCAGACGGTCACCACCGTTACGAAACAGCCCTTAACTTCCACAAGCACCTTGTTGCAGAGGGCAAGGACACCGAGGACGGTCTCAGCGGTTACATTGCAATGATGCTTGTCAATATGGAGAACACGGGACTTGTGGTATTCCCCACACACAGAATTGTTCACGGTCTTGAAAATTACAGCACAGAAAAGATCATCGAGGCTTGCAAGCCCTATTTCGATATTGAAGAGTCTGATGCAGGGGAAAAGATGAACTCTGCCCTTGTAAAGTATTACAGCAACGGCAAAAAGGCATTTGCTCTTTATGCAGGCGGCGGAAAAACATACATAATGGTGCTGAAAAACAACAGCGCAGTCAAGGAGTTCCTGCCCGGAATGTCCGAGGCTTACTGTGGACTGGACGTTTCTGTACTGCACAATCTCGTTCTTGAACGTATTTTCGGCATTGACAAGGAAAATATGGCTAATCAGAAGAATCTTTCCTATACACGTTCCCTTGAAGAAGCGCTTGCGGCTGTGGACGAAGGAAAGGCTGACTGCTCCTTTATACTTAACCCCACAAAGGTTGCTGAAATAAGGGATGTTGCTCTTGCAGGCGAAAAAATGCCCCAGAAGTCCACATATTTCTATCCCAAGCTTATCACCGGCCTTGTAATGAATAAATTTGCAGACCGCAAGTAATTTTCGGAGGCTTTATTTCTATGGATCTTAAAAAAGAATGTAAAAAGGAGCTTACAGAACGCATACTGCCCTTCTGGAACAAGCTCAGAGATGATGAAAACGGCGGCTTTTACGGCTTTATGGACAACGACCTGAAGGTGGACAAGAAAGCCGACAAGGGCGTTATCCTTAATTCAAGAATACTTTGGTTCTATTCCACAGCCTATAAGACCCTAGGGGAAGACTATCTCCTCGACAACGCCCGTCACGCATACGAATTTCTCCGTGACAAGTGCGTTGACCGCAAAAACGGCGGCGTTTACTGGCTTATGACCTATGACGGCGGCGTTTCCGACGGTATGAAGCATACATACAATCAGGCTTTCGCTATCTATGCGCTCTCCGCTTACTATCTTGCAGGGGGCGACAAGGAAGCACTTGACCTTGCTTTTGAGCTTTTCAACACCGTTGAAGAAAAATGCACAGACGACATTGCTTATATGGAAGCATTTTCCGAAGACTGGAAGCTTATCCCCAACGATGCTCTTTCCGAAAACGGACTTATGGCAGACAAGACAATGAACACCGTGCTTCACCTTATTGAAGGCTACACCGTTCTTCTTGAAGCCTCCGGCAGCGAAAAGGTAAGGAACAGGCTTATGTTCCTGCTGGGCATCACCAAGAACAAGATATTCGACAGCAAGAACAACAAGCTGCTTGTGTTCTTTGACCGTGAGCTTAACGTTATCGGCGATATCCATTCCTACGGACACGATATTGAAGCAACATGGCTCATTGACAGGGCTTGTCAGGTTCTGGGCGACAAGGAGACCGAGGCTGAATGGAGAGCCATAAACCTACGCATTTCGGACAACATCTACAACATCGCCTACGAGAACGGCGCCCTCAACAACGAGCGTGAGAACGACAAGATCGACAAGAAGAGAGTATGGTGGGTACAGGCTGAAACGGTAGTAGGTTTTGTGAACGCTTATATGCAGGGCGGAAACAAAAAGTATCTTGAAGCGGCTGAAAAGGTCATGGAATGGATAGAGACCTACCAGACAGACAGCCGTGAAGGCTCCGAATGGTGGGGCGAGGTTGACTATAACGGCAAGCCTATGCAGACCGTAGAAATGGTCAACCCATGGAAATGCCCTTATCACAACGGCAGAATGTGCATGGAAATACTCGGCAGAAACTTCTGAGAAAACAATAGATCGCATTATCCGGCTTTACCTGAAACAATTAAGTTCAACTTTGAGTTTTAACGGAGTGTGAGAATATGGCTGTTGTCAATATTATGGAACAAATCGTCAGTGAAAGGCTTGATACCCTTCTGAATGATTTGGACTGCTGCAAATGCAGCGATTGCAAACTGGATATGCTTGCTTTTGCATTAAATATGGTGAAACCCAAGTATGTCAATTCGTCAAAGGGGGAGCTTTTCGGCAGGATAGACAGTACCAAGCTGCAGAATTCCGTAGATATTGACATTGCCGTTGCAAAGGCTATTGCCACAGTAAGCGCTTCGCCTAAGCACAAAAAAAGAGTTTAAACCCGTAAAATATTACAAAAAACAAGGCTGCTGCAGTGCTTTTACGGCGCTGTAACGGTCTTGTTTTGCTTTTTTTCCGAATCGGTTTTTTGTACAAATTCGGTATTTTTGCGGTCTTGTGGGTAACACGGCATTGCTGTGGGTCAGCGTTTTTGGTGCGGTTCAACAGATTTTGTCAGGGCAGCCGTTACATAGTTTGCCATGTTGCAGAAAAAAACACCTCGTTTTGCTCGGTATATTTTCCTGCGAGGGTGACTTTGTAGAAATAGGCGCAATTCACATTGGGCGGTTCCGAAGGTTTAGTGCTATAGAACACTTTGCTTGATTCCGATTTTTATGTGAATTGCGCCTTTGGATTTATTACTTTGCTGCTTTTAACGCTGCAATGCGTATGCTCTGCTTTTGGGGAGTTTCGCTCCTGCGGGAGCGACAAGGGGCGCTGCCCCCTTGACCCTGCCACCCTTTGATAAAGCGAAATTCTGTCCTCACTGCCGTTCGGAGCTTTCTTCGAAAACCAAGCAGAATTGACGTAAACTTTATTCTGCTTCGCTATCGGTTTAACTGTTTTTGGGCTTAAAGTTCCTTGCTCTCATAGCGTTGAGTATGGCTATGACTGCCACTCCCACATCTCCGAACACTGCTATCCACATTGTTGTAAGTCCCAGTGCAGTGAGGACAAGTATTATCAGCTTTACTCCCAATGCAAAAATAATATTCTGCCGCACTATGGAGCAGGTCTTTTTCGCAATGCCTATGGCTTCGGCTATTTTTGACGGTTCATCTGTCATAAGCACAACATCTGCGGCTTCTATGGCTGCGTCCGAGCCCAGTGCGCCCATTGCTATGCCTACGTCCGCACGCATAAGCACGGGTGCATCGTTTATTCCATCTCCTGCAAAGGCTGTGGAGCGTGAACCGTTCATTATGCTTTCAAATTTTTCAACCTTGCCGTCAGGGAGAAGCTCTGCGGCGTATTCGTCTATGCCAAGCTCTGCTGCGGTGGCTTCGGCGGATCCTTTGCGGTCGCCTGTGAGCATAAAGGTGCGCACTCCCGACTTTTTAAGGGCGGCAATGGCTTTCTTTGCGTCGGGCTTTACCTTGTCGGAAATTCTTATAAAGCCTGCGTAAGCGCCGTCTGCGGCAATGTAGACTACCGTTCCGCCTCCTGCGGCTTCGGGGAAGTCCGTTATTCCGTTTTCACGCATTAATTTTGCGCTGCCTGCAAGGACGGTTTTTCCGTTAACAGCGGCTTTTACGCCTTTTCCTGCGATTTCTTCGGCGGAAATGTCCTTGGGCAGTTCTCCGCCGAAATAGCTTGTTATTGACTGTGCAACAGGGTGGTTGGAAACGCTTTCGGCGCAGGCTGCAAGGCGCACAAGCTCGCTTTCGCTCATATTTACGGGTTTTACCTCGGTAACGGAAAATGTTCCGCTTGTAAGGGTGCCAGTTTTGTCGAATACTATCCTTTCACAGTTTGCAAGCTGTTCAAGGCACACGCCGCCTTTGACGAGGATACCACGCTTGGAGGCTCCGCCTATTCCGCTGAAAAAGCTGAGTGGAACGGAGATAACCAGCGCACAGGGGCAGGACACAACAAGGAAGGAAAGCGCTCTGTAAAGAAAATCGGGATCGTAGCTGCCCTTGATCATCATTGGTATCGCCGCAAGAAGCACAGCTGCCGCCACAACACAGGGTGTATATACCTTTGCAAAACGGGTGATGAAATTTTCCGTTTTCGCCTTTTTCACCGCTGAATTTTCCACAAGCTCCAGTATCCTTGAAACGGTGGATTCGCCGTAGGCTTTCGTTACTTTTACTTCAATAAGACCGCTCAGGTTCACGCAGCCTCCAAGCACCTCGTCGCCTTCCTTTGCGGAACGGGGTACGCTTTCTCCCGTAAGTGCGGAGGTGTCCACCGATGAGCTGCCCGAAATGACAACGCCGTCAAGGGGTATCTTTTCGCCCGGCTTAACAACGATTATTTCTCCCGTCATAACATCTTCGGGGCTGCAGCTTATGATCTCGCCGTCACGCTTTACATTTGCGGAATCGGGGCGTATGTCCATAAGCTCGGAAATGCTGTTTCGGGAGCGGCGAACGGCGTAGCTCTGGAACATTTCTCCCAGCTGGTAAAGAAACATTACCGCAACGCCCTCGGGGTACTCGCCCACGAAAAATGCGCCGAGAGTTGCTATTGTCATAAGGAAGCACTCGTCAAAGGCTCTGCCCTTTATAATGTTTGAGAAGGCTTTTACAACAATGTCAAGACCTATTACCGCATAGCCTGCAAGGAACAGGTACAGCGCAAAGTCCCTGTCACGGAACACCATTCCTGCGGCAAAAAACAGGGCGGTCAGAATAAGCCTTGCAAGCATACGTCCCGAAAGCAACTGTTCCTTTTGGGGCGCTTTTGATTTTGGGGAAGCCGTGCCCTCTTTTATGACCGTTACATCCGGTTCAACGGAGTTCACAAAGCCTGTTACCGCCGCTTCAACGGCACTTTCCCTGCCTGTTGCGGAAAGGGTTATTTTCAGCCTTTTCGACATAAAGTTAAGCTCCGCTTTTTCAACGCCGTTCATTTTTTCGGCATAGGAGCGTATCTTTTCGCCGCAGTCGGGGCAGTCGAGGTCTTCAAGTATAAGGGTAAATTCACCGTGACGCTTTTGTGAGGATTCAAACAGGGTGGGGACAACGTCAGGCTCTATGGACTTTACTATTTTTTCAAGCTCTGCAAAAAGGGCGTTTTCGTCCGCTCCGTTTTTAGGCTTGACGATAAGCTTTTTTGCAGGGAAGTTCATCTCCGCTGTTTCCACCGAGGAATGTTTTTCGGCGGCGGTGCGTATTTTTTCGGCGCAGTGGGGGCAGTCAAGTCCTTCAAGCAGCAGTATCATACAGATCCCTCCTTGGGTTTTTCTATAACGGCGTAAGCTGACGGTATAAGACCCTTTATGACCTTCATTCGCAGCTTTCCGCCGTCGGTGCAGCTTTTCAGCATTTCAAAGTAGCTTTCGGGGGTGTAGTGTTCCGCAGGCTTGAACCCAAGCAGACGGCACAGCTTTATTGTTGTCATAGCTGTTCCGTCCGGATTTGTTGTTATAAATGTTGGAACAAGCAGCCTGCCGCCCTTTTTCAGCACGCGCATAAGCTCCCTTACGGCTTTTTCCGGCTCGTCCAAAAGGTGGAGAACGTTCGCGGCTATAACGGTATCATAGCTTTCGTCCTCATCGGGCAGGGAGAAAATGTTTCTTGCCGCAAAATCAATGTTTGCAATGCCCTTGCGGCGGCATTTGTTCTTGGCTCTTTCAAGCATAGCCTCCGAAACATCGGTGCAGAGGACGTAAGATGCCTTTTTTGACACAGCAATTGAAATTTCGCCCGTTCCTGCGGCACATTCAAGCACTCTGTCACCCTCTTTTACAAGAGAAACAGAGTACCCCAGCATTTTGCGGTAAACCTTTCCATTCAGACTTTCCGCAAGATCGTAGAACGGCGCTATCTTATCCCAGAAACTCATATATTATCCCTCCGTTTATTCCATAACGTGTTCAAACGCCTGCTTGAAGATGTGCTTTATATGGTCGTCGGACAGGGAGTAGAAAACCGTTTTCCCGTCACGGCGATATTTAACGAGCCGTGCCTGTTTAAGCACACGAAGCTGGTGGGAAATTGCAGATTGGGTCATATTAAGCACCTCCGCAATGTCGCAGACGCACATTTCTCTTTCAAAAAGGGCGCATATTATACGCACTCTTGTGGAATCTCCGAACACCTTGAAAAGCTCCGCCACATCATACAGTATTTCCTCATCGGGGAGCAGGTCAAGGACTTCTTTTACGACCTCGCTGTGTGCGCCGTTTTCTTCGCACATAGGGCAGCTTATATTTTCCTTTTCCGTCATTACTGTTCCTCCTTTACAATTGTTCATATGAATGATTGTTCATATGTATTATAATACATTACAGCGCACACTTTATAGCGGATACATAGGCATTTGTGTTAACATTTTGTTAATTAGGGTAAACGATCTTTATGAATGTGGAAAGTGAAAAGTTGAAAGTGGAATTATTGTGCGCTTCGCTTTAATGAATAATGAATAATGAATAGTGAATAATTAAGGTATCGCCTGCGGCGATGTTATTTTTACAAATTTTTGTAGGGGCGCACATTGTGCGCCCGTCCTTGTTGTACCGAAGCACCTATAATTCCGAATTCCTAATTCCGCATTCCGAATTAATACAATTCCACTCTCCACTTTCCACACTTACTTTCAATGTTGTACAATAAAAAGAAAAAGAATAGTCATATTTTTGTGCTATACTATAGAAGAATATATATCGGAGAGGAGGAGCGGCGTCTTGACGGCTGAAAATATTAAAAAAAGTAAGAAGGAAACCTCCGACGACCATCTTAACTGGCGTTATCAGGATAAAACATATAACGAACTGTTTAAAAAATGGAGAAGACAGTCTAAGGACTCCATGGGATTTTATTATGTAAACAATCCCAACGAGCTGACCTACCGTGACGGCTACGGCTTTGTGAGAAATTACCCCGAAGCTGCCGAGGCACACGCTCTGCGCAACGTTTTTAATCTTATCGGAGTTACTATGCTGTTGGTCGCAGCGCTGGATATTGTTTCTATGTACCTGCTGCCGATGCTGCTGACCCGTCTGGGTGCGGATATTTATTACGATTCCTATACGGGCATATATTACGGCAATGAATGGCTAATACTTGCGCTGAACTCTTCCTTTGAGATACTGAAAAGGCTTCTGCCATTGTTATACTGCTACAACCGGCTGCAAATGCCCCTTAAAGTTATGATGCCCGTTAAGGTCACAAATAAACCCCTTTTCCGTGCGGCGGCTCCCGTGATGCTTATGGTTTCGGGAACGGGCGTTGTGCTTTCGGAGATATTCCGACATATGCTCGGGGCGGTGCATATCCAGCCTGCGGAATGGGTGAGTCTGCCTGAGGAGACCGCTCCCCTTATTGTTTCCCTTGTTATTAATATTATAATAGTACCTGTTATAAGCGAATTTTACACAAGAGGCGCAATTATGCAGCTTCTCCGCCAGTTCGGCGACGGCTTTGCCATTGTTATCACATCGGTGCTGACGGCGTTTATAACCTATAATTCACAGCAGTTCTGCTACGTTTTCGTCTGCTCGGTAATAATCGGATATTTTGCAGTAAGAACAGGCTCCGTTATGACGGCGGCAATAATGAGGGTCGTTTCAAGGGTGATTTTCTACGGACTTTATATTATAGACTGTTACCTTGACCCGTCGCTTGGCAGAGAAATAGCAATGGCTGTAGTTTTTTTGGCTGTAATGGTGGGACTTATATCACTTATAAGCCTTATGATAAACCACAGCGACAAATTCGGAATGAAATTCAGTTCAAGGTACCTTTCCTTTACGGAAAAATGCCTTACTGCGCTTACAAGCGTACCCGTTGTAATGGGGGTAAGCGTTATGGTTATCCTTATGGTGGTGAAAACAAAGATAATACTCTGAGTGCAGCCGTTCTGCGGAAAGGCGGATAGCCTATGGACGATAATTATTATATGAAAAGAGCCCTTGAACTTGCACAAACGGCGGCGGAAGAGGGAGAAGCTCCCGTCGGGGCGGTGATAGTGCGGCTGTCCGACGGCAAGATAGTGGGCGAGGGCAGGAACAGCAGAGAAAAGGGCAGGAACGCTCTCGGTCATGCTGAGATCGCCGCTATTGACGATGCCTGCCGTAATTTGGGCGGCTGGCGGCTTTCGGGGTGCGTTATGTACGTTACCCTTGAACCTTGCCCCATGTGCGCAGGTGCGGTCATAAACGCAAGGCTTGACAGGGTGGTTTTCGGCGCTTACGATAAAAAGGCAGGTTCGGTATGCTCCGTTGCAAAGATGTTTGAGCTGCCCTACAACCACAAGCCGGAAGCCGTACCCGGGGTAATGAGGGAAGAATGTGAGGACATTTTAAAGCGTTTTTTCAGAAGATTGCGGAGTGATAGAAAAATGAACGATGTCAGGCTTATTCCCGTTGAAACGGACGAGCAGATAGCTGTACTGGCGAAGATCGCAGACGAGGTATGGCACGAATGGTTCCCGAGGATACTCAGTGCGGAACAGATAGATTATATGGTGGCAAAGTTCCAGTCCGTTCCTGCTATAACGGAGCAGATAAGGAACGGCGGCTACAGATACTATTATATACATCGCAACGGCGTTCACATGGGTTACACGGGAATACACCCCGAAGAGGACGGCAGACTTTTTCTCTCGAAAATTTATCTTAAAGAGGAATACAGGGGAAAAGGCTACGCTTCACAGGTATTTGAGCGGCTCAAAGGCTTCTGCCGTGAAAACGGGCTTCACGCAATATGGCTCACGGTCAACAAGTACAACGATAACTCCATTGCCGTTTATGAGAAGCTGGGCTTTAAGCGTATTGGCGACGGCGTTACGGACATAGGCAACGGCTATGTTATGGACGACTATTTCTATCAGCTTGATATTTAGGAGATAATATGGTAAGAAAAATAAGAGAAGAGGACAGGGAATTTTTCCTTGCTGCAGCGGAGGAATTTTATCATTCTGACGCTGTTGAAAAGCCCTTGCCCCGTAAAAAGCTGGAAGCGGATTTTAACGAAATGATGCGCTCGGACGTTTATCTTGAAGGCTTTATCCTTGAATATGAGGGCGAAAGGGCAGGTTATTCCGTTATAACAAAGACCTTTCAGACGGAAGCGGCAGGTCTTACGGTGTGGATAGAGGATATTTATATTCTTGCTCCGTTCAGAGGAAAGGGTCTCGGAAAAGAGCTGCTGAGCTTTGTTTTTGATAAATTTGAGGGCAAGGCAAGCAGATTCCGTCTTGAAGCTGAGCCGGAAAACGAAGCTGCCGTAAGGCTTTATGAGAAATGCGGCTTCCGCAGGCTTGATTATATGCAGATGGTAAAGGACACAGACGATGAATGATCTTATGACGGGCAGCGCTCACCTTGACGAAAAGGGCGAAAATCTTATTATAATCGACCAGACCCTGCTGCCCAACCGCAGGGTCTTATTAACAATAAATACCGCAGAGGCACTTTACGAAGCCATTGCTTCTCTGAGAGTAAGGGGTGCGCCTGCTATCGGTATTGCTGCGGC
Source organism: Oscillospiraceae bacterium (assembly GCA_022769565.1). Taxonomy (GTDB): domain Bacteria; phylum Bacillota; class Clostridia; order Oscillospirales; family Ruminococcaceae; genus UMGS363. Next base: position 50,195 of record JALEJQ010000017.1, on the reverse strand, counting down.
TTACGGTATATACGTTGTTTCAAGGGCGTGGGAAAAGGAGAGTTATGCTTCGTTTTGCGACAAATTCGGCAGAACGAAAGAGTATATAAACTCCTCAAGACCTACGGCGGTAAACCTTTCGGCGGCGCTTGACCGTATGGAGCAGGTGGTGCTTAATAACGGCAGAGTTGAGCCTGTGCAGCTTCTTCCCCTGCTTAAAGCCGAGGCGGAGAAGATACACAGCGAGGACATTGAAATGTGCAGAGCCATATCCGAATACGGTCTGACCCTTGTTAAGGACGGTGACGGCATACTTACCCACTGCAACGCAGGGCCGCTGGCGACGTCAAAGTACGGCACAGGGTTGGGCACTCTTTTTCTCGGCAGGGAAAGAGGGTATGAGTTCCATGTGTGGTGCGATGAAACAAGACCGCTTTTGCAGGGTGCAAGGCTTACCGCATATGAATTGTACAACGCAGGCATAGACGTTACTCTTATCTGCGACAATATGGCTTCCTATTTTATGAAACAAGGTAAGATAAACGCCGTTTTTGTGGGCTGTGACCGTGTAGCGGCTAACGGCGACACCGCAAACAAGATAGGAACAAGCGGAGCGGCGGTGCTTGCCAAATATTACGGCATACCTTTTTATGTTTTCTGCCCTTCCTCAACTATAGATTTCTCCTGCGTGACGGGTGCGGATATAAGCATTGAATTCCGCAGCCCCGATGAGATAAAGACTATGTTTTTCAAGGAGCCTTCCGCTCCCGAGGGGGTAAAATGCTGCAATCCTGCCTTTGACGTTACGGACGGGGAGCTTATAACGGCTATCGTTACCGAAAGGGGCGTTTGCCGTCCGCCTTATGAAAAATCACTTTACGAAATGTTTAAAAAGTGATTTATTTTACTAATTGTGCAATAAATTAGCATACAAAATGTTTAACAGAAAGGAAATATTGCTATGAGTATAAGATTTTACAACTGCCGCCTGCTTACAATGGAGGATACCGAGGTAAAGTGGGGGGAGCTTCACACAGACGGGAACCGCATTTCATACATCGGCACGGAAGAAAACGCTCCCACGGACGTTAAATTTGAGCGTGAGATTGATCTTAACGGAAATCTTGTTATGCCGTCTTTCAAAAATGCGCACACACACTCGGCAATGACCTTTCTGCGCTCCTATGCCGACGACCTGCCCCTTAACGACTGGCTTTTCAAGCAGGTTTTCCCTATGGAGGCAAAGCTGACGGGAGAGGATATTTACCTTCTTTCCAAGCTGGCATTTGCGGAGTATCTTACAAGCGGCATTACAGCTTGCTTTGATATGTATTTTGAGCCGGACTTTATGGCAAAGGCTTCTGAAGAAACGGGCATACGGACGATAATGTGCGGCTCGATCGCAGGAAATGCGGAGGAATGTGACGCTGCTCTTGAAAAGCTGGATATACTATATAATAAGTTCAAGGACAGAAGTGAATTTGTAAGCTACCGCCTTGGCTTCCATGCGGAGTATACAACGGACATTTCCATAATGAAGGGCGTTGCGGAGATGTCGAAAAAATACAAAGCCCCTGTTTATACACACAATTCCGAAACGGCTTCGGAGGTAAAGGGCTGTATTGAGCGTCACGGCATGACCCCTACGGCGCTTATGGACAGCCTTGGAATGTTTGAATACGGCGGCGGCGGTTTCCACTGCGTTCATATGAGCGAAAGGGATATGGAGATATTCAGGCGGAGAGGACTTTGGGCGGTAACGAATCCCGGTTCAAACTCCAAGCTTGCCAGCGGTATTGCGCCCCTTTGCAGAATGGCCGAAAAGGGCATAAATCTTTCCATAGGAACAGACGGTCCTGCGAGCAACAATGCTCTTGATATGTTCAGGGAAATGTATCTTGCAACGGTGCTTCAGAAGCTGGACAGGGACGATGCTGCGGCTATGCCTGCGGACAAGGTGCTTGAAATGGCTACAAAGGGCGGTGCGCTTACAATGGGTCTTGAGGACTGTGATGTTCTTGCGGAGGGCAAAAAGGCTGACCTTATTGTTATCGACCTTAATAAGCCCAATATGCAGCCGCTGAACAACATCGCCAAGAATATAGTTTACAGCGGCTCAAAGAGCAACGTGCTTATGACAATGTGCGCAGGAAAGATACTTTACGAGAACGGTGAGTTCTCCACCATTGACACGGAGAAGGTCTATGCCGAGGCCAATAAGGCGATAGAGCGTATGAAAGCGGAATAAACTGTTGATAACATTATAAAAGTATGATATAATAAAAGTGAGGAGGCGGTACCGATGGGAAGAGATGTAGTATCGGCAAAGCTGGATATAATTTTCAAGAAAATTTTTACCGAGAACCGGGATATGCTTCATTCATTTGTTGCGGGAATGCTTGATATTCCGCCTGAAAGCATATCGGAGATAAACATAACGAACCCTGAGCTGCCGCCGGAGACTGTTTCGGGTAAGTTCAGCAGGCTTGACCTGAGCATGAGGGTGGATAACCGCATTGTGAATGTTGAGATACAGGTGAAAAACGACCCGGATTACAGGGACAGAACGCTTTTTTACTGGGCAAAGCTGTATTCGTCCGAATTGAAGAGCGGAGAGGACTACAGCGAGCTTAAACAGACCATAACCATAAATATAATAAACTTCAATATGTTCGGCGGAAGTGACTATCATACCGAAGTAGCGGCAATGATAAAGGGTACGGACGAGGTGTTTTCCGACAAGTTCTGCATACACTTTTTTGAGCTGAAAAAGGTGGGAAAGAAGCCAAATCCTATAGATAACAGGGAGCTGTGGCTCCAGTTCATCAATGCCGACAGCGAGGAGGAGTTTGAAATGATCAGCAGTACGAATGTACCTATAATGCAGAAGGCGGTAAAAGTCATATACGACATGAGCGAGGACACAAAGATAAGAGAGGTTGCCCGTCTTAGAGAAAAGGCTCTCCACGATGAAGCAAGTGCGCTAAAAAATGCAAAGGCGGAGGGCATAGAAGAAGGTATGGAGAAAGGCAGAGCCGAGGGCAGAGCTGAGGGCAGAGCTGAGGGCATGGCACGAGGTATGGAGAAAGGCAAAGCTGAGGAACGTGCCAGAATGATAGAGCAGCTGCGCAAAATGGGCGTAGGCTCCGATGTTATAGATAAGTTGTCATGATAATGCAGAAGGCTGTAAGAGTTATATATGACATGAGTGAGGACGCAAGAATAAGAGAGGCTGCCCGTCTTAGAGAAAAGGCTCTCCACGATGAAGCAAGTGCGCTGAAAAATGCAAAGGCGGAGGGCATAGAAGAAGGTATGACTGAGGCGGAGATAAATGCTTTTTTGTCGATCAAGGGTCAATGCTCACAGCGAAGAAACTATTGAAAGCGGGATCGGGGAGATAATACCTTGGTTCCGCTTTTTGTATTCTGTACTTAAATTTAATACTGACAGTATAATTCAAATACTTGACAAAGGGTGAAAATAATGGTATAATGCAACCTGTCGGAATGAGTTTCCGGTGCGGCGGTTTACACGCAATTATTACAAAACCGTAACGAAAATGTCACCTTGGTAACGCCTGTTTTTCAAAAAACTTTATTTTTACTGCACTTTTTAGTGAAAAGTGTGCGTAATTGATGAAAACACGCATAAAAATTTGGCGCAGATGTACATTGACACTTTTACGGTCAAATGTTAGAATAATAGCGTGATGTAAAGAACGGTTTGATACCGTGCCATACGTCGCAGTCAATATTTGATTTCCATTACTATTTGGAAATAAATAAAGAAAAAAACAAAACAAAACAAGGAGGATTTTTTCATGAACATGAAAAAGACAATCGCAGCTGTAGCTGCATGCGCAGTAGCCGTATCTGCAATGGCTACAACAGTATCCGCTGAAGAGGGTTCTCTTCACTACAATCTCGTAAGAAATACTTATAAGATTCAGAAGGGTTCCGCAACATTTAAGGCTACAATCGACTATCGTAACGCTCTTGCTGATGACGGTTACATCCAGATCGGCTTCTCCGCTTCTAACGATCAGGTTGAGGTTGCTAACGCTGTTTACACAGTAACAGGCTACAATATCCAGAACAGCGTTAAGGGTGACACATTCTCTTATGTTGGCTTCAAGGAAGGCGGCCACACATGGGAAACAGTTGGCAGAAGCTCTCAGGTAAAGACAAACTGGGGCGCTGACGGTGCAGTTCAGACTTTCACAATTCCTATTGATACCAAGGGTATCCACGGTGATGAAGGCTTCGTTGCAGACGTTTCTGTAACAGTTCCTCACACCAACACAGCTAATGACTGGGATGGCGCTGTTCTCGGTGCTAAGTTCCAGTACGTTGTAAGCGATGACGCTCTCGGCGATCTCGTTGTTACAGATACTAAGGTTCTTGAACCCGGCTTCGTAGCAGGCACAACAACTCTTAAGGAAGTTGTAGCTGATGTTGCTGTTGTTGACGGTACTTACATCAAGTATGACCTCAACGGCAACAAGACTCTTGATAAGTATGAAGATCAGTATGTAAGCGAGATCTACGCTGCTCCTCTTATGATCGGCAACCAGAGCCTCGATACTTACACACTTTACCCTGTAATTTCTGCTTACACACCTGCTACCACAGTTCTTGACAAGCAGTATCCTATGGCTACAAACGCTAACACATTCACAATGGGTCAGCCTTTCAATGTAAACACAAATGGTTTTGAGCAGGGCGTATACGCTCAGGATGTAGACGGCATCGTTTATATTGTTAATGATGACGTTAAGAAGAACGTTCTCGGTTCCGCTAGCAACATCCTTGACTACCTCACAAATTTTGATTGTGCTCTTGCTAACCCTGATAAGGGTCTTGCATATGTAAACGTAGTTCCCGTTATTAACGATGTAATCGCTAACTACGATGAAGTTACATTCACATTCAACACAGCTGCACAGCCTGTTAAGAACGGCGCTTACTCTTCCGACGGAGACGCTGACAAGCAGTACACATCCTTCGGTCAGCACCTCTACAACTACTACGGCGATGAAGATACAGGTTATGTTTACACCACAGCTTATGACTGGAACGGCTACAACCTCTTCGCCGGCGCACTCGTTGTAAACGGTCAGCTCTCCATGAGCCTCAACGATACAAACGTATTTGACTACGGCGCAACAACACTCTCCTTCAACTGGGATGACGCTATCAGCGGCGCTAACGTTAACACTTACGTAACATACCTCTCCAAGCTCCAGCTCGCTACTTCCACACTTTGGTACTGGGATTCCATGGACGTTGTATACGCAACAGGCGATGCTGAAGATGCAGCTTCCGGCGAAGGCGAAGAAGCTGAAGACGACACAATCGGCGAAGATGAAGATGTTGCTGATGACGATGTTGTTGATGATGTTGACGATGATGTAGTTGACGATGTTGACGATGACGTTGTTGACGATGTTGATGACGATGTTGACGTTGACGTTGACGACACAGCTGATGATGTTGCTGACGTTCCTGCTGAGAACCCCGGCACAGGCAACGCTCCTATCGCTCTCGCAGTTATCCCTGTTGCTCTTGCAGCAGCAGCAGTAGTTGCTAAGAAGAGAGGCTAAGCAATATACCGATAAAACGGTGTACTGTTAAGCGTAAGCTTCATGAAAGTATAACTTGATTACTAATTAACACTCGGGTGTTATGGTGAGACAGTTATTCTAACATCAAAATTCAAACCTCTGTCCGTATGCAGAACGGACAGAGGTTTTTCTTTGTACAGAGTTTTATAATGGAATAGGTCATCGGTCATAAAGTTTTCGGAGAATGTTGGTTGTTTGCAAAATAAATATAATATTGTTTACAGAACGATTTGGAATTATATAATAACCATTTAACCTATGGACAAATACGTTGTCTATAATACGCCCACTCTGCGTCAAACTCCCTTGACAGGCGTGATCTCCCCCTGTGAGGGGAGGTGTCACGAAGTGACAGAGGGGCTGACCGACAGACCGGCCTGCCTGCAGTCGTCTTCAAGGTAAACAAGTTTACCTGATTGGCCGTATTCTATCCGCCATCTTTATCCATAGAACAAATGGTTATTAGTATGACAGGAGTTAAAGTTTGCCTGATAAACAATTTTTCTTTAATTCGGAGGTTAACCGTGAACAGAATTGTGTCCGCTTCTATACTGAGCGCAGATCTATGTAATATTGAAAGTGAAATAAAACGTGCTGAAAAAGCAGGCTGTGAGTACATACATTTTGATGTAATGGACGGAGTTTTTGTGAATAATATAAGCTATGGCATACCTGTCCTTAAATCGGTTTCCAAGGTTACAAGCGCCGTGCTTGACGTTCATCTTATGATAACCGATCCTATAAGATATATAAAGCAGTTTGCCGAATCTGGAGCGGATATTATTACGTTCCATTATGAAGCTGCCTCGGACTGCAAAGCGGTTATAGACGCTATACATTCATTCGGAAAAAAGGCAGGAATGTCCGTAAAGCCGGGAACGCCCATATCGGTGTTTGAACCTTATCTGGACAATCTGGATATGATACTGATAATGACCGTTGAACCGGGTTTCGGCGGACAGGGCTTCATTTATGAGACCTTGGACAAGATCAGGGAGATAAAGAGCATTCTTGACAGTAAGGGTATCTCTGTTCCCATACAGGTGGACGGCGGAATAAACGATGTTACAGCTGCTCAGTCTGCTGAAGCCGGAGCTGAAATAATGGTTGCAGGTTCATATCTGTTCAATTCTCCCGATATGGAAAGATCTGTCGCTCTTCTGAGAAAATAAATCAGGCAGGAGCCGTAAAATGAGTAAAAATGTAAAAACTGAATCAAGCATTCAGACGGATATGCTTATAGTGTTGATCGTACTGTCGGCGATTGCGGTGTATTATTACGGAACAAGGGCTTTTGCTGTTTTGACGCTGTCTTCCGCTGTATGTATAGTTACCGATGTTTTATGTTTGAAGGTAAGGCATAAGGCAGTGGAAAAAAATGATCTGTCATCGCTGGTGACGGGACTTGTTATTGGGCTTATGATGTCGGCGGCGGTGCCTTATTATGTAGTTGTTATCGCAGATCTTTTTGCGGTAGTTATTGCCAAACACGCTTTCGGAGGTCACGGACACGAAATATTCAACAGCGCTGCGGCAGCTTTTCTGTTTGTGTCTATGTGCTTTTCAAATGCTGTGCTTATGTACCCGAAACCTTTTGATCATCTTGCATTAAATTCAGATACGCTTTCGGAAGCGGTTTTGTATCAATCTATGACAAAGACGGTTATTCTCACAGATGCTACGGCCGGTTCTGTTATGGATATGCTTATCGGCAAATTCTGCGGCCCTATGGGAACGGGATTTACGGTCATACTTATGACGGCAGCTGCATTTCTTATGATAAGACGTTCCATATCGGCAATATCTTTCTGCACTCAGGCTGCAGTTATTGCTGTATTTACATACATTTACAACGGATTTAGTTTTAAATACACGCTGAGCGTACTCTCCGGGGGAATGTTTATTTTCGGAATTATTTTTTTATCCTGCGATTACAGAAATATTCCGAAAACAAAATCTTCAAGGTTGATATACGGAATAATCGTTGCCGTATTGACTATTGTTTTCAGAGTTTATGCAGAGGCTGAAAATGCCATCGTTTATGCTGTTGTAATTGCAGCTCCCCTTGGGATAGAGCTGGACAGAAAGGCTATTTCCTTTGCCGAGATACTGTCAAAAGAAAGATCCGGCATTTTTTCAAAGCTGAAGCGCAGGTTTGATAAAAATCTGAATCATGTTGATGAAACTCTGACGCTTATTAACGGAAGTGATAATGTTGAACGATCAGACAAAATTACGATCCACAAACGAAGCGAACCCAAAGATGAATAATAATTTTAAGTCTTTGGTTTACAATTCGGCAATAAAGCGCAACCCTATACTTGTATCTGGCATGGCTGTGGCGCCTGTTGTTGTTCTTGCAGACACTTTTATGAAATCTGTGTCGCTGGTTATAACCTTTTCGCTTTTAACGGTGTTTACGCTTTTGGTCTCGTCTTTTGTTTCTCAAAAAATAGTTTATACCGTAAGAATTATTCTGTATGCTCTTATCGGCGCTTTGGTATATGTGCCTGCAGCCATATTTCTTAATGCTGTTATGCCAAACGAAATTGTGGAAATGGGTGTTTATTTTCCTTTGCTGATAGTTAATTCATTTATTATTTCATATTCTGAGACTGCTTTCTTTATTGAAAATAAAGGAAATATGATATTGGATATACTTTTCAGCGTTTTGGGTTATGATATTGTTGTATTGATATTCGGATTCGTGCGTGAGATCATATCCACGGGAGAATTCAACGGAAAAATCATTGCTATGCCTATGATCTTCTCAGGCTTTTCGGAAACCTACGGAGGATTTTTATTGCTCGGCATATTTGCTGCGCTTTTCAGAGGGATAATTCTGCTCGTTCAGAAAATCAAGCCGTAAAATGGTGGTGAAGTTGAAATGCCATATATTCTTAGATTGATAACAGTAGCATTTGTGGCTGTATTTGCCGAAAATACGATTTTTGCAAGAGCAATGGGAACAAGCACTCTGATAATTGTCTCCCGAAGCAGGAAAAATATCCTTGGTTTTGGCGTGTGCGTAAGTTATATAACTTCTGTAACGGGTGTTCTCAGCTTTTTTATTGATAAATATATTTTAGGCGGAGAAAATGAACTTAGTTATATTTACAGACCCTTTGTATATATACTTACGCTTGGCATAGTTTATGTAATAACGCTGCTTTGCCTTTGGAAGTTTTTTTACAAGACCTTTGGAAATATAAAGAAATATGTACACATTTCAGCTTTTAACTGCGCTGTTCTTGGGGCAATGTTCCTTAATTCAAAATATTGCACAACTCTTCCCGAATACTTTTTTCATGGCTTGGGAATAGGACTTGGATTCTTATTTGCCGTGTATATGACCGCTATCGTATACGACAGGCTTTATTCACGGGAGGCGCCGTACTGTTTCAGAGGCTATCCGCTGCTCCTTATTTATATAGGAATATTGAGCATGGCGTTTAGCGGTCTGATAAATTATCAGCTTACCTATTAAGGAAAGGATTGTAATATATGTCAAGATCCGGCGGAAGAAAAATTTACAGGAAAAGTTCATATGCCAAGAAAATGCGGCTGAAAAAAGCCGGAGGCATTTTTGCGGCTTGTTTAGGTATAGCTGTGCTGGTTTTTGTCGGATACAGCGTTGCAAAGCCTATTTTCAATTTCCTTAATTCGGAAGAAAATATCTCAGAAATTCAATCCGAACCGTGGACTCCGCCGGTAGTTACGGATGCGGTTCAGGATGACGCCGAAGCAGATAGCGAAAAAAACGATTCAAATACTGCTGAAAATGATAAAATCGATGCTGCATCCGAAGCTGAAATTAATTCTGCAGGTTATACTGCTTATATGCTTCCCGAAGACGCCTTGACGAGTCCTACGATGCTGAACAGTTATCTTGAACAGGCAAAAACAGACGGATATAATTCAGTTATAGTTACATTAAAAGCGGAGGGCGGAAAAATTTATTATAATACACGCTCTGAATTTGCAGCCATGGATGAAAATGCAGTTGTAGGCGTTATGCCAATTCAGCAGATAACTGCCATGATCAAAAACTGCGGAATAAAGGCAATTGCTTCAATAAATCTGCTTGAAGATAATAACAGATACGGAGAAAACCGTGACGGTTCATATCACAATACCGACGGCACAACATGGCTTGACAATGCTGTAGCAAAAGGTGGCAAACCTTGGCTTTCTCCCTTTGAAGAAGATACAAAGGAATATATACGTTTCCTTGCAGAGGAGATAGCAGGGGCAGGATTTGATGCAATAGCTGCGGACGGAGCAGTGTTCCCGAACTTCCGCAATTCCGACCTGAATTATATAGGCGACAGCGTAAAAAGCGGCATGAGATATATGGCGCTGCTTGATGTTGTCAATATTGTAAGATCTGCTGCCGAGGCGCAGTCTGTCGGATTTATGCTTGAAGTCAACGCAGCCGATATACTGTACGGCAGAGCAGAAGTGTATAAACCCGAACAGTTGGGCAAAGCTACTCTTCTTGTTGAATTTTCGCCTTCGGATTTTAATGAGAGCTTTGTGTATAATAATCAGGAAATTGTTGTTTCGGAATTGTCGGCGCAGGAAAAGTTTAAGACTGTTTTCGGTATCATATCTGCAAAGTCGGGTGAAAACATAACAATTATTCCTGTTATCTCACGCAATGACATGAATCAGGTGGAATACAGCGACACGATACAGGAGCTTATTTCCGAAAATTATGATTCTTATGCTGTAAAATAAAGAAAGTGCGGCGGCTGTGTTGGGCTGCCGCATAACTTTTACCGGATACTAAATATATGCAAAAATTTGCTTGATTTTTTGTGGCTTTTGTAGTATAATAATTAATTATATTAATTACTTTGTGAAAGGTATGATCGTATTGGTAAGTCTTGGATTTATTGGAACGGGAAATATGGGTTCTGCCATTATTAAAGGCGTGCTCGGAACAAAAAATCCCGATATAAAAATTTATGCTTTTGACAAGGATACTGTAAAGCTTAATACGCTTACAGAGTCGGGAGTAACGGTTTGTTCATCCGAAAGAGAAGTTGTTGAAAAGTGCAAGTATGTTGTTCTGGCTGTAAAGCCGCAGATGATCGATACTGTGCTTGAAACCGTAGTGCCTGCCGTAACTAAGGATACGGTGCTTATTTCCATAGCTGCAGGTATTCCCGAAACCTATATCAAGTCAATGACTATTCCCGAAGCTAAGGTCATTCTTGTAATGCCCAATACTCCGCTTCTTCTCGGAGAGGGCGCTTCCGCTCTTTCTAAGGCCGAGCCTACGACAGACGAGGAATTTGAATTTGTAAAGAAAATTTTTGATTCCTGCGGAAAAACAGCTGTTATTTCTACAGATAAAATGAAAGAGATAATTGCAATCAACGGCAGCAGCCCTGCGTTTATTTATCTTTTTGCAAAGGCTTTTGTGGATTATGCCGGTTCTGTCGGAATTGACGAAAAAACGGCTAAGGAGCTGTTTGCACAGTCGCTTGTAGGTTCTGCAAAAATGATAACAGATTCGGGATATACTATTGACGAGCTTATAAAAATGGTTTCATCTCCCGGAGGAACCACTCTTGCAGGACTTCAGGAGCTTTACGACGGTAAAATGACGGAAACTGTGATAAAAGCCTGTGAAAGTTGCACACGCAGAGCTTATGAGCTTTCAAAATAACTTCTAATATCCATATCTGCTGCATATATCTTAAGTAAATACTAAAATAAAGGACGAGATATATGCTGAGGATAGAAAATTTCAGCGGCAAAACGCTTACTTATTTGTTAATGACAGGTTTTTGCGCAGGAGAGCTTGCCGGAGCGGCAGCTTATTGTTCCTGCGGCTCGGAAGGCTTTGAAACTCTCGAAAAAATTGCGGAGCTGTTCTTTCGGAACCGTCTTGGCTGTACGTTTATCCAAACGGTGGTGAATTCTTTTTCGGGAGCGTTTCTGCTTATGCTGCTTTGTCTGCTTCTTGGATTCGGAGCGGTTTTTCAGCCTGTTGAAGCGGCAGTTCCATTTTTTCACGGAATGGGAATAGGCGTTGTGCTTACAGAAATGAATGTTATATACGGTTTCAAGGGTATGCTGGTTTCGGCACTTATGATATTGCCTTATGCCGCTGCATCGGCGGTAATGGTCATTGCCGCTGCAAGAGAAGCTGTGCTAATGTCCTGCTGCGTGGGGAAACGCATTTTCGGAAGGATAACAAACGAAGAAATTGATGTCAGGCTCTATCTTACAAAATTCCTTGCGCTCTTTGGCATGACAGCGGCGTTGTCTGTTGCAGACGGGATCCTCACATATTTTTTTGCCGGATTATGGACAAGGTTTCTTGGTGTATAAAAAATGGGGAAAGTAAAAACAAAGGAGTTGTATTTTATTGTCACTATTTGGTATGTATGATTATGAAAAAGCAGGAAGCGGAGTTTCTAAGAACGCTCCAAAGAAAAAGGCTTTCTTTGCTTTTTTTGAGCTGTATTTCAGAAAGTTCTGGAAGCTTATCCGGCTTAATCTTTTGACCTTTCTGTTTTGTATCCCCATTGTTACCATAGGTCCTGCCCTTGCCGGTATGACTAAGGTGCTGAGAAACTATACTCTTGAAAAAAATTCTTTTATTTTCCACGATTTCTGGAAAGGTTTTACGCAGAACTGGAAGCAGTCGGTTCCTGTGGGATTGCTGGACGTACTTTTGACCGTTTCTGCAATGGCGGCGCTTAAGGTTTACCCTGAAATGGCTAATAATGCCGAATCGGGGGGAGTGCTGTATATCGTTCTTTGCGTTATTTCCATAAGCTTTGCGCTGACTGTCCTGATGATGAATTTTTATATTATGCCTATGATAGTAGCTACCGATCTTAATCTGTCAAGCATAATCAAAAATTCTTTTTTCCTCACCTGTGTGAGCTTGAAGAAAAACGTCATCACCTTGCTTATCGTTGCGGTTATTGCGTTTATTATAGGCGTTTCCGCAATCCTTCATATTACAACGCTGATAATCGTTCCCATATGGCCAATAAGTTTCCTTGGCTTTGTTATAATGTTCAATTCCTATCCGCAGATACAGAAATACGTTATCGACCCTTATTATGAGGAAAGGGGAGAAGTAAATCCCGAATACGGCGTATACAGCGCTGAGGATGAAGATGATATTCTCTTTGTTGACAAGGGCGGAGAAGAGGCTCCTATTGAATCGAAAAAGACAAAACAGAAAAAAAATAAAACAATTTCATAAAAATACTTTACAAATGAAGTTTTATGTGATATAATAACTTTGTTGCGTGTGTTTTGGCAGGCGCAGCATTAATGCCGTCTACCCGGATAACGGATCAAGCCTTTAATAAGGAATTATACCTGCCGTTTTCTGCGTTGACCGGTAAATATTTTAAAGAGGTGTATCAATTATGATGCAGAAAGATGAAAAAACAGCTATTATCGAAGCAAACAGACTGAGCGAGAACGATACAGGTTCTCCCGAGGTTCAGATCGCTATTCTCACAAAGAGAATCAACGACCTTAACGCTCATCTCAAGACCCACCAGAACGACCACCACTCCAGAAGAGGTCTTCTCAAGATGGTTGGTCACAGACGTAACCTTCTTAACTACCTTATGAAGAAGGACATCAACAGATACCGTGCAACGATCGAAAAGCTCGGAATTCGTAAGTAATTTGTTTACAAAGGCAGCAAGTAAGGGGGAAACCCTTTACTCTGCCTTTAGTGCGTTTTATCGGAAGCAGTTGTTTAGCATTAAATCGTGTATACAGTGCAGGATTGCATACAGGATTTATTGCTAAAACTGCTGCCGTAAAATTTTAATATAATAGGAGGCAGTTCAATGTTTGAGAATTACAAAGTGTTCAAAACTATGTACGCAGGCAGAGAGCTTACCGTTGAAACAGGTAAGACCTGCGAACTTTCTAACGGTTCATGCTGGGTAAGATATGGCGAAACAGTTGTTATGGCAAATGTAACAGCAAGCCCCAAGCCCAGAGAGGGCGTTGATTTCTTCCCTCTTTCCGTTGATTATGAGGAACGTCTTTACTCCGTAGGCAGGATTCCCGGTTCCTTCACCAAGAGAGAGGGTAAGCCTTCCGAGAAGTCCATCCTTACTTCAAGAGTAGTTGACAGACCTATCAGACCTCTTTTCCCTAAGGATATGAGAAACGATGTTTCTGTTGTTATGACGGTTCTTTCCGTTGATCCCGACTGCTCGCCCGAAATTTGCGGAATGATAGCTACATCTGTAGCAATTTCCATTTCCGATATTCCTTGGAACGGTCCTATCGGCGGAATAAGCGTAGGTCTTGTTGACGGTCAGATCGTTCTTAACCCCGGTCTTGAGGACAGAGCAAAGTCCGACCTTAACCTTACTGTTGCAGGTACTGCAGAAAAGGTCGTTATGATCGAAGCAGGTGCTAACGAAGTTGACGATGATACAATGCTTGACGCTATTCTCAAGGGTCATGAAGAGATCAAGAAGATCGTTGCTTTTATCAGCGATATTCAGAAGCAGATAGGCAAGAAAAAGTTTGAATTTGAGTCAATGGAAGTTGACCACGATATGTTTGATGCCATTGAGGAAATGGCTGCCGAAGACGTTAAGTTTGCTCTTGATACAAACGATAAGAATATCAGAGAGGAAAGACTTAATCCTATCAAGGACGCTATCCATGCTAAATTTGATGAAATATATCCCGAAAAGATCGCTATGATCGACGAGTGCATCTATAAGCTGCAGAAGAAGATAGTAAGAAACTGGCTCTACGAAGGCAAGCGTGGTGACGGAAGAGGAATCGACGAGATACGTCCTCTTGCGGCAGAAGTAGGCGTTCTTCCCAGAGTTCACGGTTCGGGTCTTTTCACAAGAGGTCAGACTCAGGTTCTTACAGTTGCAACTCTTGGTCCTGTAAGCGATGCTCAGAAGATAGACGGTCTTGATGAAGAAGATTCCAAGCGCTATATGCACCAGTATAACTTCCCTTCGTACTCTGTTGGCGAAACAAAGCCTTCCAGAGGTCCCGGACGCCGTGAGATCGGTCACGGAGCTTTGGCTGAAAGAGCTCTTGCTCCTGTTATTCCTTCTGTTGAGGAATTCCCTTACGCTCTCAGACTTGTTTCCGAGGTGCTTTCTTCCAACGGTTCCACATCTCAGGGTTCGATTTGCGGTTCTACACTTGCTCTTATGGACGCAGGTGTTCCTATCAAGGCTCCCGTTGCAGGTATTTCCTGCGGTCTTATTACAAGAGATGACGGCAGCTTTATGACAATGGTCGATATTCAGGGTCTTGAAGACTTCTTCGGCGATATGGACTTTAAGGTAGGCGGTACTCACAAGGGTATTACTGCTATCCAGGTAGATATCAAGGTTGACGGACTTACACCCGAGATCATAAAAGAAGCATTTGCTAAAACTCACAAAGCAAGAGATTATATACTTGATGAGATCATTCTCAAGGCTATTCCCGAGCCGAGAGAAAATGTGGGCAAATATGCTCCCAAGATGCTCCAGACCAAGGTTCCCGTTGACAAGATCCGTGAGGTTATCGGTCAGGGCGGAAAGGTTATTCAGAAGATCTCTGCTGACTGCAACGTTAAGATCGACATTAACGATGACGGAAACGTATTTATCAGCGGCGTAGATCTTGAAAACGCTAAGAAGGCTCTCCAGATCGTTAATACTATTGCTAACGATCCCGAAATTGGCGCAATTTACAAGGGCAAGGTCGTAAGAATTATGAACTTCGGCGCATTTGTTGAAATTGCTCCCGGTAAGGATGGTCTTGTTCATATTTCCAAGCTTGACAAGTCCAGAGTTGAAAAGGTCGAGGACGTTGTTTCCATTGGCGACGAAATTGTTGTTAAGGTAATGGAAATTGACAATCAGGGCAGAATAAATCTTTCCAGGAAGGACGCCCTTGCTGATATTGAAGCGAAGAAAAACGCTGAAAAGTAATTGATCATATAGAATTTAAGGACCGGCTTTTGTATGAAAGCCGGTTTTTAACATTTTTTCTCTTTCTGTCATAATATTTGGCAGGAGGGATTTTTTATGGCTGATACTTTGCTTTTGATTTTGCTGATTTTTTGTATTGTTGTCGCAGTAATATTCCTTTTGCCTGTAATATTTGAAAAGGATATACCGGAAAGCAGTAAAAAAAGTATTGTACTTCCGATTGACAAAGATACGGAAAATATTGAACTTATTGCAAGGGATATTGCGCTGAAAGCAGCTCAGTATTATGATAACATTACAATAATTCTTCTTGATTTCGGCGCTTCAAAGGAGCAGCTGATAATATTTGATAAAATAATTGATGGAGCGGCGGAATACAAAGTTGTTTCTGCAAAAAAGCAGTAAAAAAGCTGCTGTACCGATTTGGTGCAGCAGCTTGCTGTTATCTTGTATAAATGGTTTTGGTGTTTTCTTTAAGGATACGTCCGTCCCGAAGAAGCTGTTTGAGGCGTTCGCTGTCGTCCTGCTCAATTGCGTCCAGATATTCGTTGAGCCGTTCAATTATACATTTTATCTCACGGCAAAGCGGCTCCTTGTTAAGCATAAAAAGGGGAGTCCACATTTCTTCGTTGAGCTTTGCAACTCTTGTAAGGTCAAGGAAGCTGCCTGCGCTGAAACCGAGCTGACGCTGATGTGTTGGACTTTTTATGTAAGCGTTGGAAACAACGTGCGCAAGCTGGCTGGTGAAAGCAATAATATCATCATGCTCTTCGGGAGTTGCGGTAACGACCTTTTTAAAGTTGATCGCATAAGCAAAATCTATGATAAGATTTAATTTAGCCTGTGGAGTAGCTTCGGTAGGGGTTATTATGAAGCTGGCCGAGTCAAAAAGGTTATCCTGAGAATATTCAAATCCCGAAAATTCACGACCTGCCATAGGATGAACTCCGATAAACGTTACGTCATTTTCGGCAAGAACGGGAGTTACAGTGTCAACTATGGCTTTTTTTATTCCGCAGGTATCTATAACAATGCTGCCTTTTTTGAATTTTGAGGCATTTTTCTTGATATAATCGATGGTTACTGTAGGGTAAAGCGAAATTATTGTAATATCGGCAAGGCTCAGATCGTCTGTTTCGGCGTCAATAGCCCCCTGAGAAACTGCCATTTCAACTGTTTCCTTGTTGATATCAACACCGTAAACGGTATAGTCTGTGTGTTTTTTTATAGTTTTGCAAAGAGAACCTCCGATAAGTCCCAATCCGACTACTGTAACAATCATATTCAAAATATGCTCCGGGGAGCATTTCTCCTTTCAGAATTATAGATATATTAAGTTTAACTCCATAATGTAAAAAAGTCAATTGTTTTTCTTGCATTTTTATTAAAAATATTATATAATAAAATTAATATCAAAACAAAGGGGCAATGTTAAAATATGAAAAAATATATATCCGTGATTCTTGCTGCGGCAATAGCCTGCGGAGTATTTGCGGGCTGTGGTTCAGGTAACACTTCATCTGCCGAAGCGGACACATCGGCTTCATTACATAATGACGAAACCTTGCAAACAGAAACGGAAACAACTGCTTTGATAGATTTTTTTGGCGAAGATTATGACCCTCTTGCCGATGATTACGACCCTTACAGCGGAAATGCGGTCAATGCCGATTCACATTCAATAAGTGCCGAGACTGCCGGAACAGAAAAAGCTGAGACAGCTGAGCCTTCGGAAGCTTCTTCTGTAACAACTAAAGCTGAACCAAATAAAAGCACGGAAACAGAAGAAACAACAGCTTCCAAAGTCGAAACAGCGGAGAAAAGCAATTCTAAAACAGAAAGCTCTGCTCAAAAAAGCAGCGGAGATGTTTCTCTTACAATAAATAATTCAAACGGCTGGAATGACGGAACTAATGATTTTGCACAGTTTGACTGCATAATAAAAAATGACGGCAAAAAAAATATATCAGGCTGGACGGCAGTTATAACAGCAGGAAAATCTGCTTCTGTTGATCAGTCATGGAACTGTGAATATACCTGCAGCAATGGTAAAATTACCGTTAAGCCGGTTGATTACAATAATGAAGTATCAGCAGGCGGAGAGGTCACTTTCGGTTTGATAATAAAAAATCCCGGAAATGTTGACCCGAAAAACGCTTCTGTTACTTATGACAATACGTCTGTTTCTGCATCCGGAAACGGCAGCAGCGGAAATAACGGAACCGGCAGCGGCTCTGTGGGAAACAACAATCCTGCCATAGTTCAGGCAAAGGACGTTCCGAAGCCTACAACGGACGACTGGCTTTATGTTAAGGGCAATAAAATTGTGGACAAGGACGGCAGGGATGTCTGGCTTACAGGAATAAACTGGTTCGGTTATAATACGGGAACAAATACCTTTGACGGCTTATGGGCATGCGATCTTAACACTTCTCTTGCTGCAATTGCCGACAGAGGCTTTAATCTTCTGAGAGTTCCCATTTCCACGGAGCTTATCAAGCAATGGTCTAACGGGAATTATCCTACCGCTAACTTCAATCAGGCGACAAATTCTTACCTTGTCGGAATGAACAGCCTTGAGATCTTTGACTATGTTATCGGTCAGTGCCGTGCAAATGGAATAAAAATAATGATCGACATACATTGTGCAAAAACCGATTCCATGGGTCATATGAAGAACCTTTGGACTGACGGCAATATTTCCGAAAAGGATTATCTTGATGCATTGAGCTGGATTGCAAAAAGATATAAAAATGACGATACTATAATTGCTTACGACCTGGAAAATGAACCTCACGGCAAAGCCAACGAATCACCGAGGGCGAAATGGGATGATTCAAGCGACTTCGACAACTGGCGTTACATAGCCGAAAAGGCTGCGGAAAGTGTGCTAAAAGCCAATCCCAACGTTCTTGTAATGGTTGAGGGCATTGAAATTTATCCTATTGACATAAAGAGCAACGGTGACTTTTCTTCGACCAATATGGGGGATTATTACTGCACATGGTGGGGCGGAAATCTCAGAGGCGTAAGGGATAACCCTGTTGACCTTGGAAAATATCAGAACAAGCTGGTTTATTCACCTCACGATTACGGTCCGTCTGTTTATCAGCAGCCTTGGTTCAAGGGAAACTATACCTTTGACAGCCTTTATAAGGATTGCTGGTATGATAACTGGTTCTATATCCAGAAAGAGGGTATTGCACCGCTGCTTATAGGCGAGTGGGGAGGATTTATGACCGAGCCCAACCTTACATGGATGACCTATCTCCGCAAGCTGATAAAGGAAAATAAGATAAATCATACTTTTTGGTGCTTCAATTCCAATTCAGGAGATACGGGCGGACTTGTCAAGGATGATTTCACCACATGGGACGAGGAGAAATACCGCTTTGTCAAGGAGGTATTATGGCAGCAGAACGGAAAGTTTGTCGGTCTTGACCATGAGATACCGTTAGGAAGCAACGGAATGACCCTTTCAGAGGTCAAATAAGTAAATTTTAAGGAGAATATTAATTGTTTAGGCGCAGATTACGTTTGTTTATCATTGCTTTGACGGTGATCATGACGATAACTTGCTTTAGCAGCTGTAAAGAAAACGACGGCTCGGGATATACTTTTAAAATAAATCTTGCAGGAAATCCGCAGAATCTTGACCCACAGCTTGCCGAGGATATTTCATCAAAGGTCGTTATTTCTAATATGATGTGCGGACTGGTGAAGATCGGCGAGAACGGAGTTATAGTTCCCGATGCAGCGGAAAGCTATTCTATTTCGGATGACGGACTTACTTATACATTTGAACTGAAAGAAAATATTTTTTGGGAAAGTGAAAACGGTTATAAATCCGCTCTTACCGCAGATGATTTTGTTTTTGCATTTCATCGCATATACGACAGCGAAGCCTTATTTTCGCCCTATGTTGATTATTTTATATGTATAAAGAACGCCGAGGCGGTGTCAAGGGGAATGCTTGACAAATCCGAGCTTGGAGTAAAAGCGTTAAGTGATAATACTTTACAGATAGAGCTTGAATATCCGTACTATAATTTTTTGGAATTGCTTACATCTACGGCGGCAATGCCCTGCAACAAGGCTTTCTTTGAAAGTACAAAGGGACGGTACGGTCTTTCGGCGGAAACAACTATTTCAAATGGTGCGTTTTACTTAAAAGAATGGAATTACGATCCCTATTGGGATAACAATTACATAATTATGCGCCGCAATAAATCCAACTCGGAACAGGATTATGTTTATCCTTACAGTTTGAATTTCTTTATCAAGAAAAGCAGCGAAAATGACGCCGCAGATTATTCGGCTGAAAATATTGACTGCCTTGTTACGGAGATTTACGACAAAAAAATATTTTCCGGCAGCAATTACAGCGAATATTCTTTAAAATCCTTCGGGTTGCTGTTTAATACAAAATCAAAATATTTCAGCCAACAAAATTTCAGACTTGCTTTAGCATCTGCCTTTTATTTGGATAGCGTACCTGCAGAAAGCGGTTACAGCACCGCTTACGGTATCGTTCCCGATGATATGACAGTAATGGGCAGGAAATACCGTGAAATGATTTCCGATGAGTCTATGATCCTATATGACAAGTCTAAAGCCTTGTCACTATGGACAAATACGCTTAACGCACATAATGCAGTTTCAATTGACGGTGTAAAGATCACTGTTTCCGAAAATTTCGGAGGAGCGGATTATTTATCTTCGGTGACCGAACAATGGCAGCAAAATCTTGAATTTTTCTGCGGAATAGAAGTTGTGTCACAGAATGAGTATGATCTGAAAATAAATGAAGGTTCCTTTGATATTGCTTTGGTGGAAATTGATACGTCAAACGGTACTCCCGATGATTATTTTGAATTTTTTACAAGTAATAACAAGGATTTCGGAAACTATATAATTTTTTCGGCGAGTGGATATATGCAGCGGCTTAAACGTGCGGAAAGTCTGAATGAAGCTGTTGAAATTTATGCTCAGGCTGAAAAACAAATCATTGATTCGGCTGTTTATATTCCTTTGTTTTACGGAAATAAGTATTTTGTTTGCTCAGAAAAATCATCTGATATTGAATTCAACCCTTTGACGGGGGAGATAAATTTCCGTTATGCAAAAATGTTTGACTGATACATAAAATAAGCCGCTGCAGGACATATTTCAGACCTGCGGCGGCTGTTATTATTCAATATTATATTTCAAGAATAGGCTCTGCAATTGAAGCACCTGCAGGAACCATAGGAAGAACGTTTATGTCCTTGTCTATAAGGCAGTTTATAAGCACAGGAGCGTTTGCAGCAAGCGCTTTTTCAAGTATCGGACGTACATCGGATTTTGTTCTTATGGTGTAAGTCGTTACTCCAAGCGCTTTTCCGAGAAGCTCAAAATCGGTAGGCTTTTCAAGGGTCGTCTGAGAGAACTTATTGTTATAGAACAGCTTTTGCCACTGTCTTACCATACCGAGAACCGTGTTGTTGAACACAAGCTCAATAACGGGAAGGTTGTACTTTGCAAGAGTTGTAAGCTCGTTCATATTCATATAGAAGCTGCCGTCGCCTGCGATATTAACAACGGTCTTATCGGGGTTTCCTACCTTGCTTCCGATAGCAGCGCCAAGTCCGTAGCCCATTGTTCCAAGTCCGCCGGAAGAAGCAAAGCTGCGAGGCGTTTTGAAATTGTAGAATTCAGCTGTCCACATCTGATGCTGACCTACTTCTGTCGTAATAATAGCCTGACCATCGGTAAGCTCGTTCAAGGTCTCAAGCACATACTGGGGGAGAACATCATCGGCATTCTTGGAAGCCTGAATAAGAGGATACTGTTTTTTCCACTCTGCGATAGAATTCATCCATTCAGTGTGCTTCTGCTGTTTAATCATTTTGTTAAGTTCGCTAAGAGCCAGCTTTATATCGGCATTGATCCTCTGATCTACATCGACGTTCTTATTGATCTCGGCAGGGTCGATCTCAATATGAATTATCTTTTTGCCTTCCATTATCTCCGCAAAACTCTTGGCGCTGCAGGTAACACGATCGGAGAATCTTGAACCGACAACTACCATAAGGTCGCATTCGCTTACTGCAAGGGAAGAAGTCTTGGTTCCGTGCATACCCAGCATACCTGTGTATCTGGGGCTGTTGTTATCAAAAGCACACTGACCCATAAGGGTAAGCGCAACAGGCGCATCAATAAGTTCTGCAAATGCAGCAAGCTCTTTGCAGGCATCGGAAGAAACAACGCCGCCTCCGGCATAAATTACCGGCTTTTTAGCTTCGGAGATGATTTTTGCAGCTTCTTCGACTTCACTGTTATCAATGGTATATGTATGCTTACGGGGTTCGGCCTTTTTAAATTCGCATTTTGCGGCTGTAATATCCTTGGGAATGTCGATAAGAACAGGTCCTTTACGTCCGTCGTTGGCGATAAAGAATGCTTCACGGATAATATCGGCAAGCTTGGTAACGTCCTTAACGATATAATTATGTTTTGTTATAGGCATTGTGATACCTGTAATATCAACTTCCTGAAAGCTGTCCAGACCGAGAAGGGAAGTACCGACATTTCCTGTTATTGCAACCATAGGAATGCTGTCCATATAAGCGGTAGCGATTCCTGTAACAAGATTTGTTGCACCCGGACCGGATGTAGCAATGACAACTCCGGTTTTGCCCGTAGTTCTTGAATATCCGTCTGCGGCGTGGGATGCGCCCTGTTCATGGGATGTAAGAATGTGAGTTATTTTATCGCTGTAATCATATAGTGCATCATAAATATTGAGCACTGCACCGCCGGGATAACCGAATACAGTATCAACGCCCTGTTCAATAAGGCATTCAAGAATAATTTGCGAACCATTCAAAACCATTTTATTCACCTCATATAATAATAAATGCCTTCATCTTTGCAAATCAAAAAGATGAAAGCAAAACTTCCATTGTTCATATACACATATAATACTTTACACTGTTATCTATATTACACCATATTTTTTTGTTTGTCAATGAATTTTTTGTTAAGCGTGTTATACAAGTAAGTTATAACGGTATAATTTTTATATTTGACAATCCTATTAAAAAGTGATAAAATAAGTATTGTAAAATAATCAATTTTAGTGATTTTTATTATTAAGGTGCAATAATGGGAAAACAAACTATTACAGAAAATAAAAATTCCAAAAAAATAAGCTATAAAGTTTCCTTGGGAGGAATAGTATCTGCACTGTGTCTGGTGATGATGTTTCTGACAGCAGTTATCCCTCCTCTTAATATTACGCTGCCGCTTTTTGCCGGAATGCTTATTTCGGTAGTTGCCATAGAAATATCTCCCTCATGGGCTTTTGTAACATATGTTGTAGTGTCTGTGCTTTCGTTTTTCCTTACACCGGATAAGGAAGCGGCAATTTTTTTCGCTGTCCTGTTCGGTTATTATCCAATTCTTAAAGACGTAACGGAAAAGATAAAATTCAAGCCGTTTCAATGGATAATTAAAATCATTATTTTTAACGCTGCTATTGTTATTATTTATCAGCTTACAGTCAAGCTCCTGGGTACAGTCGACCTGATAGAGGAATTCGGTTTTATGAAGCAGTATATGCTGCCTGCTCTTCTGCTCATTTTTAATTTTATTCTTATTTTGTATGATGTAACTCTCGGTATGGTCAAGGACGCATATGTAAAATGGTTCAGACCAACGTTTTTGAAGAAATTTAAATAAGGGATGACTTTAATGAAAAGTAGCGACCATAAAAGTTCGGATAACAAAAATACGGGGCATAAGCTGTCCGTCGTGATTTATTTTTTGCTTATCGTACTTATTTTTGCCGTATTTATTGAGCTGAAATATGAGATCAAGACAGCAAACGGCAATGTTGAGCAGTTAAGCGTTTTGGTGAACCAAGTTAGCAATGAAAATAAAGAACTTGAAAATGAAATAAAACGAAAGCAGATGCAGATAGACACACTGGCAGATATGTCATATCTTGAAAATAGTATTTATAACAAGATAAAGGATTTTTCTTTGAACGAGATACCCGAATTCAGCGTCACAAGTTACAATGGGGCAGAAGAACTGAATAGTACAATTATTGAAAAGAATATAAAACAGCTTGGAAATATACAAAACTACGGTTCTAATGTTGCCATAGAGTATATTGACCCGGACAAAAACAAGGAATCCTGCTACATCATTATGTCTAAGATAAAAAGTCTTTCCGACGAAATATGCTATGGTGCGGCTTCCGACACCGAAAAAGCCGATTTGCTCGCAAAATGGGAGGCGGAAACTATTTTTTACGACCATGATGCGGCTAACGAAAATGTTGATGAAGATGTTATAAGTCTTGTAAATGTTTTATCGTTGAACAGGACTACTTGCGCCGGATATTCAAACTTTTTTTCCGCTTTATGCGAAGCGCAGGGGATAGTGAGCATAAACCTGAGGGGCGGTGTTTTGAATTCTGATGAATATACCATTGAAACTATACCCACAAATCATGAATGGAACGCCGTATATTGTGACGGAAACTGGCGCTTTTATGATGTAACGTGGGCGTCATATAACAGCTACAGCAATAATGAATATTTACACAGTAAAAATATTGATGAAAACTGCATTGGTATGGATTTTTATGAAATGTCAAAATTGCGAAGAATAGATAAAGCCGATTACCGTAATTTTTATGCGGCACTTTTTGAATATGAATATAATACTAATCTTTAACCAACCTATAGACAAATTCCGACAGCTATAACCCAGCCACTCTGCGTCAAGCTTCCTTGCAAGGCACCAAGCCTTGCTGCGGTCGCTTTTCTTGATTGGCTGTGTTCTATCTGCCGTCTTTGTCTATAGAACGGTCAAAGATTAGTATAAGAATTAATAAATACAACAAAACGGAGCATTTCGCAGTGGAAAGCTCCGTTTTTATTTTAATCTTCAATATTTTCGCTTGTATGAGTAAGGCTGTTCCATATCTCATTGACCTTTTCAACGCATTCAAAATACTTCTGAGCGATCATTGCTGCAGGAATGCCGAGTTCGGCGGCAGATTCGCTCATAGTTCTCCAGTCAGCCTTTTCGTAAGCAAGTATCAAAGTGTAAAGTAAACCTGTTCTTCCTTCTTTTTTCAAAAGCGCATTTTTGATCTCATCACTTATGGGAAGCTGAACAAGAACTTCCTCCAAAGGCATTTGCATAAGCTTTCCAAGCGTTGAGAACATACCCATAAGATATGCTTCAGATTTGGAAATAGGCATATTTGTGGCATATTCAAGGAGTTCGGACGCAAATGTAGCTCTAAGGAAAGAAATTTTAATAAGCTCGTCCGGCATTGAACCGTCATCCTGCTTAAAGCTGAGGAGATATATCCACTGCTTTAATTGACCAAGACCGAGGATAACCAACGCCTGCTTTACCGAACGTGCACGGTTTCTGAGCGCAAAGTAAGCGGAATTGACAAGCTTCAGCAGAGAGTATGTAAGCGAAACATCTCTTGAAATAATGCTTTCGATTTCGTCAATATCCGGCTCGTCCCTTGTAACAGCGACCATAAGCAGGAAGAAGTTGCTTTGGATATGATTGACTGTTTTTATGGTAGATGGCATTTTTTCGGAAACATAGGAACCTTGGAAATAGGAACAGCCCAATGCTTTAGCTCTGTCGTAACATTCCTTGTCCTCAATATTGTAGGCAATAACCTTTTTGCCGAAGGACTTGCCTATATTTACAATGTTTTCAATGGAAGGGTCGTTAGCGGCAAAATTCACCTTTATGTAATCTACTATGTCAAGTATTCCGAAAAATCTCGGTGCAAATTCAAAGTCAACAACAGCGATCTTATAGCCGTTCTGCTTTAATTTTGTAATATAGCTTTGTGACATAGGGTTTGTTATGAGCGAATCCTCGATCTGAACTACCAGCTTGTTTGTAGAAAACATTTTAGGAATATTTTTTTCAAGCAAACTTTGAGTAAAAGTGAGAAATGCGATCTTACCGTCAAGGAAACGCTCGCTGTCCATTGATGAAAGGAAGTTTTCAATGGCGTTTGCAGCGGTAGAGTCGTCTGTGTAATCTTTATTGTATTCATTGTCGGTATAAATGATTTCATATCCGAAAGTTTTTTGATCTTCGTTTACGAGAGCCTGCCTTACAATATAGGATTCCATAATAGCTGTTCTCCTTATCAACTGTTTTATTATTAATATTATAATACTTATTTTCTTGAATTACAATGTTTTTTGTGAATTATGATAAATTATAACATTTCGTTAAAGGAATATATAAATTTATCCGAGGCTTTTTTTATTTCTTCAATATAGCCGGCAGAACTTTCGTCATATACACCAACGGTAAACATTCCGGCTTTTTTGGCACTTAAAACACCCTTTAACACATCTTCAAACGCCATGCAGCATTTGGGGCTTACACCGACTTTTCTTGCTGCTTCGATATAAATGTCGGGATAATCCTTGCTTCTTCCGATTTCATCGGTAGTAGTGAAAGCGGCAAAGAGGTGATACACCCCGTTGTTTTTCAATACAGGTACATAAAGCTCCGCAGGGGATGCAGTAGCAAGAGTTATTTTTATATTGCTGTTTTTAAGATGAATGAGATAATTTTCCGCTCCGTCTTTAAGGCGGATATTGTTGGAATATTCATATACGGCAAGCTCGTTTATCTCGGTTTTAAAATCATCTGCCGAAATATTTACTCCCAGCTTTTGTATCTCTGCGGCGGCGTCTTCATATGTCATTGCAGTAAGTTTTTTGAAAAAAGCGTCATCCGCAGTAATATTCCTTCGCTCAAGTATGATCCTGTCCAGCTTTTCCCACACGGGATTTGAATCTATCAATGTTCCGTCAAGGTCAAAAATCGCAGCAGAATAATTCATATTTTTCTCCTTGATCATTTGATTTCTTTAATGGAAATAACTTTGACATTCGGGTCAACGCTGCTTGGGATTGATTTTATCTCAAATATTCCGAGAGATTTGATAAACGGAGTGAGCTTATTATAATGAAAATGCCGCACATCGAAGTTTGAAAAACGCTTTGTAAGGATATTTCCAACTTCGCTTAAAGATGCCCAGCCGTCATCGTCCGAAACATCGGCTATTATTTCCGAAACAGCTTTTTTGATCACGTTTGTATTTAATTTGTCAATATCGCAGTCTTCCTGTTTGGATTTATTATTTCCGCCGATTATTTCAAGGTATTTGAATCTGTTGCAGGCGGAAATAAAGGGATTTGGGGTTTTCTTTTCTCCCATACCTATAACATACATACCAGATTCACGAAGCCTTACAGCGAGCCGTGTAAAATCGCTGTCGCTTGAAACGATACAGAAGCCGTCTACATTTCCCGAATAAAGAATATCCATAGCGTCGATTATCATAGCGGAATCGGTAGAGCTTTTTCCCGTAGTATAATTATACTGCTGCATAGGCGTTATAGAATGGTTAAGAAGAACGTTTTTCCATGAAGCAAGTGCAGGCTTGGTCCAATCGCCGTATATTCTTTTGTATGTTATAATGCCTTCGTTTGATATTTCGTCAAGAATGACCTTAATGTATTTATCGGAAACATTGTCAGCGTCAATGAGAACGGCAAAGCGTTTATCAGGCATAGTGATCCTCCGTTTGATTATTATAATACGGTTTGAAAGTCTAATACATCATAATTATAATTATCTTTATTGAATAATTATAACATATGCTGCAATTAATTTCCATAGTATAAATATACAAATATGCGGCTTGGATATATATCTTGTCAAACGGTTGAATTTATTTGAATTAACAATATATAACAAAGCCTCGGACGTATGTGATCCGAAGCTTTGTTATTATTTTAGATTGTTAAGTCCGTATTTTCTTATCCTGCCTGCATAATCCTTGTATGCGTAGTCAAGGTCAACTTCTCCCGAGATTCCGTCAACCTTTCCGGTGGAGCTGTACTGCCACATTCCGTAGTGATAATCATAGGAGCTGTTCAGCTTGTCCGTATCGCCCCAGCAGGCTACCCAGATGTCGTACTTTTCCAACCTGCTTATTGTGGTGTTGTCCTTAAAGAAGTTTGCATAGCTGTATATCATAGCATAATATCCTGCATTTTCCAGTTCCTCCATAAATGCGCAGATAATATCGGTCACTTGTTTTTTGGACATACTATCGTAAAATGATTCTTCAATATCAAGAACAACAGGGTATTCGGGATTGTATTTTTTTATTGTTTTGAGGAAAAAACGTGCTTCTTTTTTTGCTTCGGATACGTTTCTTGCATATGTATAGTGATAAAATCCGTAAGGTATGCCGTA
Source organism: Oscillospiraceae bacterium (assembly GCA_022769565.1). GTDB lineage: Bacteria > Bacillota > Clostridia > Oscillospirales > Ruminococcaceae > UMGS363. The sequence goes on along the minus strand of JALEJQ010000017.1, from coordinate 22,319 downwards.
TTTTTCACAGCCTTTAACATTTTCTTTAAGTTTAACGTCAACATTGCTGTCTCCGAAGGAGCTTCTTATCATAGCAAAATCAATTCCGGCGTTGCTCACTTTTTTCCAGTTGATATCGTCTTGCCATTTTGAAACGTCAATGCCTTTATATACTCCGCTGTAAACGGTAACGCTGCAGCTTGCCTTAATGCCCGAAGAGGTCGTCAGCGTAATAGTGGTTGTACCTTCGCTTTTTCCTGTTATAACGCCTTTGGAGTTTATGGAAGCTATGTCGGGATCCTCGGAAGAAAAGTTGACTTTATCTGAAGAACCGAGTGGATAAAGCACATATTCGACAGAAGCGGTTTTGTTTTTCCGAACCATAATGTTTGAATCAACGATGTCAATTGATTCGACCTTTAAATTTTCCGATCCTCCTGAACCTGAATAAGCGTCTGTGACCGTAACAGTTATGTTTGCTTTTACTCCGGTCGAAGTTTTGAGACGTATTGTAGTCTGACCTATTCCAACGCCTGTCACAAGGCCTTCATTGGTTACCTGTGCAATGGTTTTATTGAGGGATTTATATGTAATGGTGTCATCGGAATTGCTCGGTTTGAAAGCAGTAACTATCTGAAAGCTGCTTCCAAGACCTATTACCTTGAAGCTGCCAGATTTGATTTTTATCTGTTTGGCAGGTATCGTAACTTCATGTTCATCGTTAAAGGCACCGGCTATTGCCTGTGAATCATTTTCTTCAAAACCGTCTTCTTCGATGTTTTCCTCTGATGTATCGTCGGCGTTTTCGTCAAATTCTTCTATCATAGTGTCTTCGGGAAAATCATCTTCTGCGGCTGCGGTGTAAGAACATATGCAGAGCGACATTACCGAAGCGGTAAGTATTGATATAATTTTAAGCAAAACCTTATTTTGGGACATAACGAACCTCCATGGCAATATAACGTATATAATACGTAACAATAATTCAAATTCATACAAATTAATATATTAATTTTATAATAATAATTGTATCTTGTCAATAAAATACCGAAAAAAACATTATATACCACGAAATAAATATTATTTTACCGATTGTCTATTGACATTTGAAGCAATATTATATAAAGTATTATTATGTGCGTTTATTTCTATACGGGCAGAATATCAGGAGGGGTATGAACGGAATGAATAATATTGTTACATTAAAGGACATTGTGGTTGAATTTGACGGCGAAAGAATTCTTGACAAGATAAATCTGGATATTAAGGACAAGGAGTTTGTGACTTTGCTTGGACCGTCAGGCTGCGGTAAAACCACAACTCTCAGAATAATCGGCGGATTTCTTGACCCTGACAGCGGAACAGTTATGTTTGACGGCAAAAAAATCAATGGTCTTCCGCCATATAAAAGAAACGTCAATACCGTTTTCCAGAGATATGCTCTTTTCCCGCATCTCAACGTTTACGATAATATTGCTTTCGGTCTGCGTGTGCAGAAGCTGTCCGAAAAGGATATTTCAAAGCGTGTTGCGGAAATGCTAAAGCTTGTAAACCTTACAGGATTTGAAAAGAGAAGCATAACCCGTCTTTCCGGCGGTCAGCAGCAGAGAGTTGCAATAGCAAGAGCCCTCGTAAATCACCCGAAGGTGCTTTTGCTTGATGAACCTCTTGGCGCTCTTGACCTGAAACTCAGAAAAGAAATGCAGATAGAGCTGAAGCGTATTCAGGAACAGCTTGAAATAACCTTCATTTACGTTACCCACGACCAGGAAGAAGCACTTACAATGAGCGATACGGTAGTCGTAATGAACGGTGGAATAATCCAACAGGTAGGTTCTCCCGTTGATATTTATAACGAGCCGAAAAATGCTTTTGTTGCCGATTTTATCGGAGAAAGCAATATTCTGAACGGTCTTATGATTAGGGACAGGCTTGTGGAAATAAGCGGCAGAAATTTTGAATGTGTAGACGGCGGCTTCGGAGAAAATACCCCCGTAGATGTTGTGATACGTCCCGAAGATATTACATTGGTTGCTCCCGAAGAAGCACAGCTTAACGGAATAGTTGAATCCGTCATTTTTAAGGGCGTACATTATGAAATGCTCATTGATGCATATGATTTCAGATGGATAGTTCACTCCACAAAAGCGGCTGAAAAGGGCGCTTCCGTAGGCATCACCTTTACTCCCGATGATATTCATATTATGAATAAAATGAAGTCCCACGAATCCGTAAAGGAGGGCGCAGATGAATAATTTAAAAAACAAGCTCGCTGCTGCGCCCTATCTTGTGTGGATGGTGGTATTTATCCTTGTTCCGCTTCTTATGGTAGCGTATTTTGCCTTTACCGACGGAAACGGACATTTTACCCTTGATTACGTTTCCGATGTTGCACAGTATGCCCCAATTTTTATCCGTTCCATCTGGCTGGCTCTTATTGCAACGGTGATATGCCTTGTAATAGCTTATCCTCTTGCATATATACTTACGGGGCTGAAATCCGGAACACGAAGCACAATGCTTATGATAGTAATGCTCCCCATGTGGATGAATTTTCTGCTCAGGACCTACGCATGGATGACCTTGCTGGGAAATAACGGACTTATCAATTCTTTTCTCGGATTTTTCGGAATCGGTCCCTTTAAAATGCTCAATACTGAAGGTGCGGTCGTTCTCGGTATGGTGTATAACTATCTGCCGTTTATGATACTGCCTATTTATTCGGTAATGGTAAAGATAGACAAGAGCGTTCTTGAAGCGGCTGCCGACCTTGGCTGCAATCCAAGAAAAACGCTGCTGAAGGTCGTGTTTCCTCTTAGCCTGCCGGGCGTTTTTTCGGGAATAACAATGGTATTCGTACCGGCGATAAGTACGTTCATCATCTCCCGTATGCTGGGCGGCGGCGGAAATCTTCTTATAGGCGACCTTATTGAAATGCAGTTCCTGGGTAACTCCTATAATATGAACCTTGGAGCGGCTATTTCTCTTGTTCTGATGGTGATAGTGCTTCTTATTATGACAATAATGAATCAATTTAGTGCCGATGAAGACGGCGTAGTTCTGATGTAAGGGGAGGGCGGAAAATGAAAAAACTTTCTAAAGTTTATCTCGGACTTGTGCTAATGTTCCTCTATGTTCCGATTTTTGTGCTTATAGTTTTCTCCTTTAACACCACAAAAAGCCGTTCCGTTATGTCGGGTTTTACCTTTGACTGGTATATAAAGCTGTTCAAAAACGAAATTATTATCAGTTCCTTGGTCAATACTATTATTGTTGCCGTTATCGCTTCAATTGCAGCAACCATTCTCGGCACAGCTGCGGCTATAGGCATAAACAATATGAAGAAGTTTTCAAAGACTATAGTGCTGAACATTACCAATTTCCCTATCATTAACCCGGAAATAGTAACAGGCGTTTCGCTTATGCTTTTGTTTGTGTTTTTTGCTGCAAGAATGAACCTCGAATTCGGTTTTGTAACACTTCTTATTGCGCATATTACATTTGATGTGCCTTATGTTATCCTTAATGTTATGCCGAAATTCAAGCAAATGGATCCGTTCCTTTACGAAGCGGCTCAGGATCTTGGCTGCAACCCCGTTTCGGCGTTTTTCAAGGTAGTTCTGCCGGAAATTATGCCCGGTGTTGTATCGGGTTTCCTTATGGCGTTTACATTTTCTCTTGACGATTTTATTATCAGCTATTTTACCTGCGGTTCAAGCGTTCAGACACTTCCTGTAACCATATATTCCATGACAAGAAGAAAGGTCAGCCCCGAAATAAACGCCCTTTCAACAATAATTTTCCTTGTGGTCGTAATTGTTCTCGTTATAAAAAATATGATCGAACGCAAGAGCACGGCAAAGGTGAAGGAGGAAAGATAAGTGAAGAAAAAACTTTATAGGTCTTTTTCCGCAGCTTTTGCTGCAGCACTTTTATGTACTATTCTGTCGTCCTGCTCCCATATTGAGGAAGAGGTGGAAGATGAAGGCGAGGCTGAGGTTCAGACCCTTACCATTGCAGACGAGGCTTATTACAGCCGTTTCCGTGACGCCGGAATTTCCATAAACGTTTATAACTGGGGTGAATACATTTCCGACGGCTCCGAGGACGGAACTCTCAACGTCAATGCGGAGTTTACAAAGCTTACGGGAATAAAAGTCAATTATACAAACTACGCTACCAACGAAGAGCTGTACGCAAAGCTGAAAGGCGGCGGAGCAAGCTATGATATTATTATCCCCTCAGATTATATGATTTCCCGTATGATAAAAGAGGGTATGCTTCAGAAGCTGGATTATGACAATATCCCGAATTTCAGCTATATAACCGACACCTTTGTTGACCCCACATATGACCCCGAAAATGAATATTCCGTTCCTTATACATGGGGTACGGTAGGTATTATTTATGACACTACACTTATAGACATTCCGCCCGAGGAGATAGACTGGGATATTCTTTGGAACGATGATTATGCCGACAGGATCCTTATGTTCGATAATCCGAGGGACGCATTTGCCATTGCAGAGCTTCGGCTTGGCTATTCCCTTAATACAGAAGATGAAAAGGAACTGAATGAGTGCGCAGAACTGCTCAAAGACCAGAAAAAGGTCGTTCAGGCTTATGTTATGGACGAAATTTTTGATAAAATGGGCGCAGGAGAGGCTCTTGTTGCGCCTTATTATGCAGGTGACGCCGTAACTCTTATGGACGAGTATGAGGATCTGGGCTTCGTTATCCCGAAAAGCGGAACAAATCTTTTTATTGACGCAATGTGTATTCCCGTAGGCGCAAAGCAGAAGGAAGCTGCGGAAATGTATATTAATTTTATGTGTGAGCCTGACATTGCTTATGCCACAACCACCTATATCGGCTATTCAACGCCCAACAGCGCTGCCTATGATATGCTTGACGACGAAATAAAGGAAGATGGTATCTCTTATCTTGACGATGATTATCTTAACACGCATACCACCATTTTCCGCAATCTTTCGGACGATGCAAACCGTACTCTCCAGAACCTCTGGACGGAGCTTAAATCAACTCAGGACGAAACAAGCAACAAATGGCTTGTACCGCTGTTCCTTTTAGCCTGCGTTTCCGCTTCAATAATAATTCTGATACGGCGTTATATAAAAAGTAAAAAGGATATGTTTTAAATGAATATTAGGACTGCAACAAAAGACGATATAGAATTGCTTGTAAAATTCAGATTCGCATATATCAACGACGATATGGGACCTCTTTCCGAAGAACAGGTGAACAAGCTTAATTCACAGCTGCCCGATTATTTTGAAAGGCACATCGGCAGGGATTTTACGGCGTACATTGCGGAAGAAAACGGCGAGCCTGCGGCAGTGATTTTTTATATCACGGTCGAAAGGCCTGCCAACACCCACTTTATCAACGGCAAGACCGCATTGCTTATGAATGTTTATACAATGGAGGAATACCGCCGCAGGGGAGCCGCAACAATGATACTGAAAAGGATAATTGCAGACGCTAAAGCTGACGGCGTTACCTGTATTGACCTTTCGGCAACAAGAATGGGTAAACCCCTTTACCTTAAAAACGGCTTCGTTGAAAGGGGAAACGGCTCTACCGAAATGCGACTTGAAATAAAGCCGTAAAAGTTATACTTTGCCTTTTATCTTGTCCAGAGTATATTTCTCAAGCCTTGAAACCTGAGCCTGTGAAATCCCTATTTCGTTTGCGACTTCCACCTGAGTTTTGCCGAGACAGAAGCGCAGGTAAAGAATGTTTTTTTCTCTCGGCTGAAGAGCGCCGATAGCTTCACGCAGGGCAATTTCGTCAAGCCAGTTGGAATCATCGTTTTTGTCGCCTATCTGGTCGAGTACATAAAGAGTGTCGCCCGAATCGGAATAAACAGGCTCATAAAGTGAGATCGGGTCGGAAATGCTTTCAAGCGCCGTAACGACTTCGCTTTCATTGCAGCCGATAAGCTCGGATATCTGTTTTACGGTAGGTTCCTTCTGATGCTCGTTAATGTACTGTTCCTTTGCCTGCATTGCTTTGTAGGCAATATCCCTGTATGAACGGCTTATGCGTATAGGACCCGTATCACGCATATAACGCCGTACTTCTCCGCATATCATGGGAACGGCATATGTGGAAAACTTAACGTCAAGGTCGGTATTGAAATTGTCGATTGCTTTCATAAGTCCGATACAGCCGACCTGAAACAAATCGTCCGCATTTTCATTTCTGCCGGAAAATTTTTGTATAACGCTGAGTACAAGCCTCAGATTTCCGTTTATAAGTTGTTTTCTTGCGTTTCTGTCGCCTGCTTTATATTGTTTAAGAAGCTCCATTTTCTCCGATTCTTTCAGCACCTTCAGCTTTGAGGTATCAACTCCGCTTATATCGACTTTATTATAATACATAAAATTTACTCCCGCAATAATTATTGGCATACCGCTAAAATAATTATTGCCGAGAGTAATTTTTGTTATTCAGGAAATAACAGGCAAAATCAGAATATGACTTTTTCAAGCTCACGCTTTAGCTTTTTGATTATACGTTTTTCAAGCCTTGAAATGTAGGATTGTGAAATACCTATGGCGTCTGCGACTTCCTTTTGGGTCATTTCCTTTCCGTTGGGTATTCCAAACCGCATTTTCATTATACAGCGTTCACGTTCGGGCAGATTTTCCACCGCACGGAGAAGAACACTTTTTTCAGCTTCATTTTCAATGCCGCCGTTTACAATATCCTCATCCGTACCGAGAATATCGGAAAGCAGCAGTTCGTTTCCGTCCCAATCTATGTTAAGAGGCTCATCAAAAGAAAGCTCATTTTTGTACTGTGAAGACTTTCTCAGGAACATAAGTATCTCGTTTTCGATACATCTTGAAGCATAGGTCGCCAGCTTGATATTTTTGCTTGGACAGAAGGTGTTTACCGCTTTTATAAGTCCTATTGTGCCTATGGAAACAAGATCTTCTATTCCCACGCCTGTGGATTCAAATTTTTTGGCTATGTAAACTACCAGCCTGAGATTATGGGTTATAAGCGTCTGCCTTGCTTCGGCTTCATTGACTTCAAGCTGACGGAAAACTTCCTCCTCCTGAGCTTTTGAAAGGGGTGCAGGCAGGGTTTCGGACCCGTTTATATAAAAAATATCCCCGTATTTTATCCTTATAAAATGCTTTTTCAGCGTTCCAATGATTTTTTTCAGCAAGTTCATTTTTACAACCATACTCCCAACGGGGAATATGTCCTCCTTTCAAATTTTGGCTATATAGTTTTAGTCTGAGATGATTTTGGGGTTAAAAACAGCGTGTTCCATTTCACGTTCCGTAACACCGATATAAGCCTCGATGTACTTTATCTTTCCGCTTTCGTTGTTTTTTATATAAACTCCCGTTGGCAGGAATGATGGCATAAGTCCGCTTGAATCCACCGTTGAAAAGGGAATTACTCTCCAGCCTTTTAAATTTACGGGTTCCGAAGAAGGCGAGGACGAAGCGCAGTGCATTGCGCAAGCTAGAGCTTTTTCCTCAAACAGGGGAGAAACGCTGCTTTTTCCGCATACGATAACAGGCTTTCCGCTGAATTGATCCGTAAGATTGTTTCCGCTGTCGCATATTGCCTTGACCGAGACCTGCTTGCTGCCGTTCATGATTATTACCGTGTAATCCCCGTCAAAATCACTGCTTCCGTCAATAAACCTGCGGAACAGGCAAAGCGCTGCATATGCTGCGGCAGTTGAAATAACAAGGGTAAGCAGCGAAATATTGATGTAAAGCACGGAATTATGCCAGACCATATGCTTTCCGTTGTCAAGCAGGGAAAAAGCATATTCTGTTCCGGCAAAAAGAAAGCTTATGAAGAAGAATATCAGACCTGTTCTGTAAAGCTCATGCTTGCTTTGTCCGCTGAACGAGATAATGACCATTATTACCGCCGAAAGAATACGGACTAACAGCAAAGTAAACGCATTAAGCTCCGGCAGAAGAATTATCAGCGAAAATAAACTTCCCGTAAGCGCTCCGACAACGCATTTCCCGTTCCGCAGAGGATAGTGCGTTAGCCTTGCCGTTGCTTTTAAAAGGAAGAAATTTGCATATATATTTGTAATAATAAGAATATCCGCATATATGTACATAAAAAGCCTGTCTTTCCTTGATTTGGTAATTAAATTATAATAAAAAAGCAAATAAAAATCTGTCGATTGCAGGACATATCCAATTTTTGTTAAAATAAATAAAAAGCCCGTCCTTTTTTTGAAACAGGACAGGCTTAATTGTTAAAATGGTCGCTGTGAAAAAACAGGGGAGACAATATAATCTTATCAAACTTAAAGCCGCTTCCGATACATTGCATCAAAAGCGGCTTAAACAGCTATGTATTAATTCAAGAAAGAAGATTTACAAGATAATCAATAAGCTCTTTTATCTGAGGTTTGGAGAACTGAGCATCCGCACCAACGGACTTGCCCTTTGCTATCATCTGTTCGTTGATAAGTGAGGAGAACAGAAGAACAGGTATCTTTTTCAGCACAGGGTCGTCCTTTATCAGCTTTGTAAGACGGTGACCGTCCATTTGCGGCATTTCAATATCGCTGATAACGCAGGCAATATCATCGGTTATATTATCTCCGCTGTTCTTATAGCTGCTGACATAATCCCAAGCGTCCTGACCGTTGGAGAAGGACTGGATATTTCTGAAACCGATATGCTCAAGGGATTCAGTTATCATTTTGTTGAGGAACTTTGAGTCATCGGCAACTACAAGCTTTTTGCTGCCTATAACAGCGTTAGGATGCTTTATGTTGTCAATACCTGTAGTATCAAGACCTGCGTCACGATTGATATTTGAAACGATCTTTTCAAAATCAAGAATAATAATGATACGTCCATCGATCTTTACCACACCTGTGGAAAGTCCCGCAGCGTCGCTTCCGCTGGTAACAGACGGGGGATCGGAAATATCCGACCATGAAATACGCTGGATACCACGAACTTTGCTTACATGGAAAGCTATCTGCATCTGATTGAATTCACATATGATAAAAATGTCTTTTCCCGTATCATGGTAAGGTTTTTTAACGACCTTGTGAAGGTCGATAACTGAAATGAGCTTGTCTCTCGGAATAAATACGCCTTCCACCTCTTCCGGAGCATTGGGAACGGGAGTGACCTCCTGATTGATCATTATTTCAATAACCTTGGAAATATTGATTCCGAAACTGCTGTCGCCGACTTCAAATTCAAGCAGCTGAAGCTCGTTTGTACCGCTTTCAAGAAGAATATTAGTGTCCATAAAAAGGCTCCTTCCAATCTATTGTAGTTATTATACAATATTTTAGATAAAAAATCAATAGTTTTTTTATATTTTTTAGAATTTTGTTTTAAACCATATTATTAAGCCGTTTTATCTGGCGTATATCTTCGCCTGCAAAGCACAATGTGCTGAAAACTCCAAAAATTCTTGAGATTATCCTGTCGTTGTACTTTTTCTGAAGTTCGTCAATGGAGAGATTTGTATTTATAATGGTAGGAAGACCCAGATTTATCCTGCTGTTAATAATATTGTACGTTGCGGATTCGTAAAACGCCGTGCTGAATTCAGAGCCGAGGTCGTCAAGGATAAGAAGCTCCGTGTTGATAAGCAGATTCATTGTATCTCCGGCTTCGGATTCTCCGGCTTTACCGAAATGCTCCTTTTCAATAGCAGAAAGATAGTTTATCAGCGAACCGTAAGCAACGGTATAACCTTTTTCCGCAACAGCTTTCGCAATGGATAGGGAAAGATGTGTTTTTCCCACGCCTGTTTTGCCGTACATAAAAATGCTGCCCGATTTTTCGCTGAAGGTATCCGCATACTTGCGGCAGAAATCAAACACCTTGGACATCTGTTCAAAGCAGTCTCCGCCGTTCTGAGCTTTCCTGCCTTTGTAGAATTCAAGGGAAAAATGCTCAAAATCACATTCAGGCATATTTGCCGATTCGTTGAGCCGTTCAATGGAGTATTTGTTCAGCAACCTTGTTAAGCAGGTGCATCTCTCACCGTTTACATAACCTTTGTCACTGCATTTGGGGCAGTAATAATGAGTTTCCAAGTAATCCGCCGGATATCCGTTTGTTTCAAGAAGTTGAGCCGCCATCTTCTGACCCTGCAGATTCTTTTCTTTTATCTTATCAAAATTGTCCGTAAAGTTTTTGTTTTTTGATATTATCAGCTTTGAAAGCTCTATTACCGTCTGCGAAAGCTGATTGTATATTTCTCTTACCTCGGGGATCTTTTGCCCGATCTCATCCGTGCGGCGTTTTTGTTCAGCTTCTGCGTCAAAGCGCCGTCTGTTCAGTTCCGCTTCGGCTTTGTCGTATATGCTGCGGTCGTAGCTCATAGCGTCAGTCCTCCTTTATGGTCGGAATATTGTTCATGGCGTGTTCAAGCAGCCTGTTGAGGTCGTAGGAATGTTCCTCTGCGGCGGAAGGTGCCGATTGAACAGCTTTGACAGGATTATTTTTGTTCTGCGCATAACGTGCATTATAGTTGTCGATCTCGGGGATAGTGTGCAGGTTGTTAAGGTTCCAGTCGGTAAGAATTTTGTTCATATACCCGAAAGCGACCTTGCCTGTTGCATTTACTGTCTTTTCATAAGCATATTCGATAAGCTCTATGGTGATGCCGCTCTTGTCCCAGGCTTCAACATATTCACGTTCCTTGGAAGTAAGGTTACGTTTCAGCCCAAGCCTTGAAACTACCTGTCCTCCGAGAGAATGGGCGCTTTGCATACGGCGTATTTCCGCCTCTGCCTGTTCATGGGTAGAAATATCCTTTTCTATCCATGACTCGGCAATTCTTTCAATGTAGCTTATGCCGGATTTATTTATGGATTTGCAAAAATCAATTATCATAAGAATAATATCGCTGCCCATTGAATGAAAATCGTGCAGCCATATAAGAGTACGCTGCTCTGTGTAGGTAAGAACTTTTCCCAGAATTTCCTCGGTGCTTTTAAAAAGGAACGCTAATTCGTCCGATTGATTTATTCGTTCTGCGATTTCTTGGGGCGTGAGCATCTTTGCCGATCGTTCAAGTGATTTTTGCGATGAAACAGCCGATATGTTTTTGGCGGCAGGATGTGTGGTTTCGGCATCGGCTTCAGTCTGACGGACGGTGTTTCCTGCACGGCATATAACTCCCACCTGTTCCCAGTAGGAAAAAGCGTCCTCCACATCCTCGGCGGTCATATGCTTGTCGATCTTTTCTGCAATATCCGCCGCATTTTCATCGTCCGCAGTTTTGTGTCTCATTATGTATATAAGTACCTTTACCGCTTTGCCGCTTGCAAGCTTTATATAATTATCGGCAACGTTGTCGGGAACGGCAAATGCTCCGTCGGCAGCGCTCCAGTTCACTTTATAATTCATTTCAGACCTCTTTTTCGGTTCAATGTAATGTTTATATTATAGCATAATAATGTTTGTTTTACAAGCCTGAAAATACACAACCGCCGCAGACTAAAATCTGCGGCGGCAATATTGTGCATTATTGTGAGAAAATTATTCAGCTGCTACCTTTTCCTGGATCTGAGTATTTACTTCGTCAACAAGCATAATAAGAGTATCTCCGATAGCTTCTCTGTTTGTTGCCCAGTCATAGCCGTGGAATGCAGCTCTCAGACCGATCTCAGCACCTCCGTCTGTTGTAAGGGAAGCAATGTCTGTAGAGCAGCCTGCAGCAAGGTCATATACGGGGTACTGTCTTGCAAGCTCGTTAATAGCCTTGCTCTTTTCAAGTATCTCTTCGCTCCAACCGTTGTCGTCCATAGCCTTTCTGTCAGAAATAGCTATTGCGCCTTCATCGGAATTTGCAACAAGTACGCACTCTACAAAACGTGCTGCGCCTTCGGGGTTGTTTGCACCCTTGCAGAGAACAAATCCGTCAAGTGTTGCTGCCTGATAAGGATCGGAGCCTGCAGGAGAGGGAACGGGAGCAATGCCAAGGTTTTCGGGTTCAATCTTGGTGTTCCATGTTGCTGGATCACCCTGAACTCCCCACATACCCCAAAGCATAAACAGCTCGCTGCCTTCGCCCATCATCTGAGGCTGGATTGCCCAGTTGAACTGCTCAAGAGGAAGAACAAGACCGCTGTTGTAAAGGTCAAGCTGATAGTTCATAGCCTTTTCAACAGTTGCATCATTTACATTACATACGAGATTGCCGTTTTCATCTGTGCTTACAAAAGGAACACCGGCGGAAAGGAAGAGAGCCTTTTCGTTGTACCAGCCGTCAAGACCGTACTGACCTGCATCTTCATCAACGAAATCAAGAAGCATACTCTTGAAGGTATCCCAGTTCCATTCACCTGCTTCGTAAAGATCCCAGGGATCGTCAAGGCCGTTAGCTTCGATAGTTGCCTTGTTGTAAAGAACTACCTGTTCTGCTGTAACATTTGTTACAAACTGATAATGCTTGCCGCCGAAGTTCATAAGCTCCATTGCAGCGGCAGTATTCTGCCAGATTGCGTCATTAAGGTCGATATAATCGTCAACAGGCTGGAACATTCCGCTTACAATGCCCTTAGGAAGGTTGTTTACATCCTGACCGGGGAAAAGGTCGATGCCTTCGCCGCCGAGAACATTTGTAGAAAGGTCGTTGTAGCGGTTCTCATATGTAGTAGGATAGTATTTGATAGAGCCGCCGTATTTTCTTTCAAACATTTCAAGCTCAACCTTTTTGGATTCGCCTGTTGTGGAAGGATTTATGTCGTAGTGTGCGAGCCACTTGATCTCCTTGTTTTCCAGTTCTACATCCTTGAGCTGGGACATAGCGTTTTCAAGGACCTCGTCTTCGCCTTCCTTAAGTCCCTCTGTGTTGATCTCAACCGTTACGCCGGTTGTAGTGGTTGCGCTTGTGGTGGTTTCGCCGGCGTCGCCGCTGCCGGAATCTCCGTTTGATTTGTCTCCGCAGGCTGTAAGTCCCATTGTTACAGAAACTGCAAGAAGTCCTGCAAAAATCTTTTTGCTGTTGTTCATCTGATTGACCTCCAATATTTTTATAGTTATCGTCAAATATGCAAGGAGTAGCTTGGTGATTATTTTTTTGTAAGAAAGGTAAATTTATCGTAATATGCTATAGTTTTTATTGCATATTTATTAATTTATTATATCAAAAACTTTATTTTGTGTCAATAGAAGCATAAATAATTTACATTTTTAACAAACATTTTGCTTAAATTATATTTTATATCACTAAAAATCATGCCGTTTAGCGTGAATTAAGGCTGAATGAAATTTGATAAATAAAAATCTTGACAATTGAAAAAATGTGTGGTAAAATAACTAAGTAATTTGTGCCGGTGTGATGGAATTGGCAGACGTGCTGGACTCAAAATCCTGTGGTAGTGATACCGTACCGGTTCGACCCCGGTCACCGGCACCAAACAACAAAAAACAGTGGATAGATCATTCGTTAAAAGTTTGATTTATTCACTGTTTTTTTTTTAACTTTGGTCATAATTATTCATTGCCGCATTTTGTATTATAAGCAGAACCGCCGATATTTTTAATGATAATGTCTTCTATGTATCCGATAAGTTTTTCCGAGGAAATATTGAATTCACCCAAAATCCAGCCTTCAATAAGTCCGCTGACAGCCATGGAGTAAAATTTTATACAGAATTCCATGCTCTCTTCGCTGTCATCAGGTTTCGGATCATAAGAGGCAATGACTTTTCTTATAAGAATATCTATTTCATCGGTAAAGACCTTTTTAAGCAGACGGTGACTCATTGAATTAAGCACCGAAAGGCAGAATGCGTGATTCTCATCTATATATTTTATCAGCTTGCGCACACTGTCTTTCCAATTGAAGGGTTCTTCATTAAAACGGAGTATTGTTTCTGCTTCGTTTTTGAAGCACCAATCCATAAGGTCGTAAATGTCGGTAAAATGATAATAGAATGTCTGCCTGTTGACTCCGCAGTCGTTTGCAAGGTCTGTTACTGTAATTTTATCAAAAGACATATTTGAAAGCCGCTTCTTCAATGCGCAGGCAAACTGATTTTTCATCGAAATGGAGATTTCCTTGTTGGGCATAAATAAAACGTCCTTTATATTAGATTATTATAGCCTTATTATAGCATAAACCACCCTTAATTGCTATACATTTTTTGAAATTTGTATAGTATTTTATACGGTTCAATTTTTTTGTATATTGCAATCAAGGTATTGCAGCGCTATAATGGTTTTAAAATTCTTTTGAAAGGAGAAATGCACATTGTCAACCAAAAAAATCGCCGTAACTGATGAACACCTTTGTGAAAAGGAAGAAAGCGAAAGCTTTATGTATAAGCTGGCGACTTTTATAGTGGATAAAAGGAATCTGTTTTTTCTGCTTTTTATTTTTGCGCTGATTTTCTGCTTTTTTGCCAAGAATTGGGTGAAGGTGGAAAATGATATTACGACTTATCTTCCCGAGGAGACCGAAACACGTCAGGGTCTTACGCTTATGGACGAGGAGTTTGTGACATACGGCACAGCTTCCGTTATGCTTTCAAACGTTACATACGGCGAAGCGGAGAAAATTGCGGAAGAAATAAAGAAAATTGACGGTGTTTCTGGCGTTGGATTTGATAATACTGAAGATCATTACAAAAATACCAACGCCATGTTTTCCGTAACCTTTGAAGGTGAAGAAACGGACGAAATAAGCGTAAACGCAATGAATAATATCAAATCTATGCTTGCGGATTATGACCTGTATGTTTCAAGCACCGTGGGCAACGACAGTTCTGCTCAGCTTGCCTCCGAAATGCAGACGGTCACGGTCATTGCCGCCGCAATTATTCTTCTTGTAATACTGTTTACGTCCAAAGCGTATGCCGAGATACCCGTGCTGATACTTACATTCGGAGCTGCAGCAATGCTCAATATGGGTACGAACTTCCTGCTCGGCACTATTTCATTTATTTCCGATTCCGTTACTATCGTTCTTCAGCTTGCCCTTGCAATAGACTATGCTATCATACTTATTCACCGTTACAGCGAAGAACACGAGCTTTTGCCTGCAAGAGAAGCCTGTATTACGGCTCTCAGCAAGGCTATACCGGAAATTTCATCAAGCAGCCTTACAACAGTCTCGGGTCTTATTGCTCTTGCGTTTATGCGTTTCAGGATAGGTGCAGACTTGGCAGTGGTGCTTATCAAGGCGATTTTCTTCAGCCTGCTGTCGGTATTTACCTTAATGCCGGGACTTATTATGCTGTTCAGCAATCTTATTGATAAGACCGTGCATAAGAATTTTGTTCCGAAAATATCTGCTGTGGGTAAATTTGCATTTGCCACGAAATATATCGTTCCTCCCATTTTTGTTGTGCTTATGGCAGTAGGATTTATTTTCTCAAGCCAGTGTCCCTATTGCTACGGAACTACCGACCTTGAAACAACAAGAAAAAGCGAAGCGAAGCTTGCGGAAGAAAAGATAAAGGACAATTTCGGTTCTTCAAACCTTATGGCGCTTATTGTTCCGTCGGGGGATTATGAAAGCGAATCTCTACTTATACAAAGACTTGAAACCTACAGTCAGGTGGATTCGATAACGGGTCTTGCCAACATTGAAGCTATGGATGGTTATATGCTTACAGACAGGCTTACGCCAAGGCAGTTTTCCGAGCTTGTGGAGCTTGATTACGAGGTGGCCAAAATACTTTACGCCGCCTATGCCGTTAACGATGAAAATTACGGCGAAGTGGTAAACGGGCTTGAATCCTACGGTGTTCCGCTTATTGATATGTTTATGTTTACCTATGATGAGGTGCAGAAAGGCTATGTTACGCTTGACGGCGAGCTTATGGACACCCTTGAAGAGCTTCACACTACTCTTAACGACGCTATCCTACAGCTCAGAAGCGACAATTACAGCCGTATACTTGTATTTGTGAACCTGCCGGAAGAAGGGGAGGAAACCTTTGATTTCCTGCAGACGATACATATGGAGGCTGAAAAGTTTTACCCCGAGAATGTTTATCTTGTAGGTAATTCCACCAGCGATTACGACCTTTCAAGCTCCTTTGCAACGGATAACCTTATTATAAGCATACTTTCCGCTTTGTTTGTAATCATTATCCTTATTTTTACGTTCAAATCGGCAGGTCTTCCCGTTCTGCTCATTGCAGTTATTCAGGGAAGTATCTGGCTAAACTTTTCATTCCCTTATTTACAGTCGGAAAGCCTGTTCTTCCTGAGCTATCTTATTGTAAATTCCATTCAGATGGGTGCAAATATCGACTATGCTATCGTTATTTCCAGCCGATATATGGAGCTTAAACAGGAAATGTCAATTAAAGACGCTATTACGGAAACTCTTAACCAGGCGTTCCCGACGATCATTACTTCGGGTGCAATACTTGCAGCCGCAGGAATACTTATAGGTCTGCTTTCCTCCGACGGTACTATTTCTTCAATAGGCGTATGTCTCGGACGAGGAACTGTTATTTCTATTATCCTTGTTATGGGAATACTGCCGCAGATACTTGTGCTGGGAGATAAGATAATTGAGCGTACCTCCTTTACCATTAAAAAGACAGAGCGTACACAGCTCAAAAACAGCACTATTACGGTCAGAGGTCTTGTTCACGGATATGTTAACGGACGAATTGACGGTATAGTTAAAGGTGTTATTACCGGCGACATTGACGCAA
The DNA here is from genome assembly GCA_022769565.1 of Oscillospiraceae bacterium. GTDB lineage: Bacteria > Bacillota > Clostridia > Oscillospirales > Ruminococcaceae > UMGS363. Next base: position 5,665 of record JALEJQ010000017.1, on the reverse strand, counting down.
GAATAGAAAACAGAGCGGCGGCTGAAAAATCTGATGAAAGCGAGGCGGCGGAAATTGAAACGGTATGATCTTCTGAAAAAAGCTGCGGCTTTTGCAACGGCTGTGTTTGTATCCCTGTCAAGCATCGGAAGTGCAGTTTCCGCAGACAGCGAAGACGGCTACAGCGTTTATGCCGGAAAGGGCTTTAAAAAGGTTGAAATATCCTCCAAGGAAGATTTCCTGAAATTTGCGGAAGAATGCGTACTTGACAGCAATTCCGAGAAAAAATATTATGTGCTTACCTGTGATATATCCCTTGGTTCCTTTACGCCTGTTCCTTCATTCAGCGGCATTTTTGACGGCTGCGGACATACCTTAAACGGTATGACTATAAGCGGCAGCGGTTCGGAACAGGGACTTTTCCGCTACATTGAAAAGGACGGGCTTGTAAAGAACCTTAACGTTACAGGAAGCGTTATCCCGTCCGGCAGCGCTTCGGAATGCGGAGGCATCGCCGGAGTTAACAGGGGAAGGATAATAGGCTGTTCCTTTAACGGAGCGGTAAAGGGAAAAAATCTTTGCGGCGGGATCGCAGGAAGAAACGATGAAAGCGGACTTATAGCAAACTGCACTTCAAACGGCGCTGTTCAGTCCGTACAGTACACAGGCGGAATTGCAGGAGAAAATAACGGCACTGTACTTTACTGCACTAACAATTCTTCCGTCAATACCAACGCCTATGACAAGACCATAGACCTTGAAGCTCTCGATGTTGACGAAATATATTCCATGGACAAATCTTCGGATATTTCCGATGCAGGAGGAATTGTGGGCTTTTCAGACGGTTCTCTCCAGAACTGCGTTAATAACGGAAATGTGGGTTATCCTCATGTAGGATATAATATAGGCGGTATTGCCGGTCGTCAGAACGGATATGTAAGCGGCTGCGTAAATTACGGCGTTATCAACGGAAGAAAGGATACAGCAGGCATAGTCGGTCAGGCTGAACCGCATATCTCTCTGCTTTTCTCCGAGCGCACACTCAGCAAGCTGCGAACACAGCTTGAAGAGCTTAACGCTATTATAGACCGCACTATAAATGATGCAGACAGCCGTACAGGCGTTATGTCGGAAAGCACCGATGATATTCTTGACGAATTAAACGAGATACGCAGCGGCACAGACAGCTTTCTTGATGAAACGGACAGGATCGTAAACGCCGATATTGATTCCATAAATGAGCTGAGTTCCCGTATTTCCGATCTTATTGATATGGCTGCTCCTGCGGCGGACAGCTTTACCGAAGCTTCCGACCTTGTTTCAGGCGCTATGGAAAATCTGGAAGAAGCTTCCCGTCTGCTCCAATCGGCAGGAGATACGGCAGGGGATGGAATGGAAGTTCTTTTTCCGGCTCTGAGCAGACTTTCCGAGGCTGTAGACTGTTTGTCTAATGCTTCCGGTTCACTTGATGAAAGCCTTGAAGCGCTCAGTCAGGCTATGGGCGACGAGGAGATAATGAAAATTGCTCTTGAAGCTCTCAGCGAGGATTACAAGGCACTAAGCAGCGCAATGTCAAAGGTATCTGAGGCTGCTTCCGAGGCTCTTAAAGCACTGAACGAATTTGCGGATTCTCCTGAATACGAAATGGAAATGGATAATATACGGGAGCAGCTGAAACGTCTTGCGGAAATTGCTAAAAATATGTCCTATGATATGTCACAGTCGGAGAGTTCTGTAAATTCGGTCTATACTCTTCTTGAAGGCGGACATTACGATGAAGAAATGTATGACCCTTATATGAGAGATATATTAGACGTATGGAACGGCGGAGAAATGGAAGACTTTTTCGATTGTCTCGGCGAAATAGCTTCTTCAATGTCTAACCTTATGTCTTCACAGGCAGCAGAAGCATTGAGAGAAGCCCTGAGATCAAGCTCCGAAGATATGGCTGAGAGTCTTGATGAACTGAGCGGTGCAGGGGAAAACGTGTCCTCCGACCTTGGAACGATTTTATTTGATAATCCCGATGTTGGCTCTCTTTATGATTTTATAGACTATATAAGAGAAACCAACTCAAACCTTTCGGAAACAGCTGACCCTATTCAAAGTATGATAGATTGTATTCAGGATTCTTACGATTATTTTGACGAGGCAGGAGCATCGGCGGTAGCAGCTGTTGCTTGTGCGGCGGACGCTTCTGAGGACGCTGCGGAAGCCGCTGATAAAATAAAGGACGGTTTCGGCAATATTGCGGACATTCTTGATTATTTTGCAGGAAAGGATAAAATTTCCTTTACAGGTGCTGATGAAGATTTTATATCCTCAAGAGAACAGGTCTCCGAGCTTTTGAATAACCTGATCGGACTTTGCGGAGATTTCAATGAGAACGCCGAAACAACGGTCAGCGTCCTTTCCGAGGATATGCACCTTATCAACAGCAAGGCGGAAGAGGTAAGCACCACGCTTCTTGACCTTGCAGATGAAATGTCCTCAAAATCCTCCGATATTTCCGATTATACCGAGGATATTTCCTCCGAGGACACCATTGGACGTTCCGATGGAAAAATTGCCGACTGCAAAAACTTCGGTCAAGTAAACGGCGATGTAAGCGTAGGCGGTATTGCAGGAGCCATGGCTGTAGAATACGACTTTGACCCTGAGGGCGATATAGAAACAATAGGAGATCGCTCCGCCAACTTTATGTACCAGTCAAAGACCGTTGTAAGAAGCTGTGTTAATTACGGCGAAGTAATTTCCAAGAAAAACAAAGCCGGCGGAATAGCAGGAGAGATGGAAACGGGCTGCCTTATAAACTGCTGCGGATTCGGCAGTGTAACTTCCACCGACGGAAGCTATGCAGGAGGAATAGTTGGCAAATCAAGTGCCGCAGTTTTTGGCTGCAGCGCAAAATGCCGTATCGGCGGGACCGATTATGTAGGCGGAATAGCCGGAGAAGGCAAGGACATAAAAAACTGTAAAAGCTTCGTTGTCATAACCGACGGAGACGAAAGGGTAGGAGCGGTCGCAGGTCAGGCTGACGGCGAACTTAGCGGCAATATTTTCATTGACGGCGGTATAGGCGGAATAGACGGCATAAGCTACAAAGGAAAGGCCTATCCGGTTCCCTACGAATATATGCTTGCTGCCGAGGACGTTCCCGAAGAATTCGGAGTGATAACTCTTACTTTTATTTCCGACGGAGAGGTAACAAAAGAAGTCGAATGCGGATACGGAGAAGCTCTTGCAGAAAAAAATATCCCGGAAATACCTCAGAAGGACGGCTGTTTTGCCAAGTGGGAGAATTTCGACTTCTCCGAAGTGCTTTTTGATTCGGAAATAAATGCAGTTTATACGTCATATGTAACTGCAATTGCGTCTATCGAGCTGCGTGAGAACAAGCTTCCCATTATAATCGTTCAGGGCAGCTTTACCGATGAAGACAAGGTAACGGCGCATTCGGGAGAGAATATCAATTATGCGGCTTCGGACAAATGGACGGTCACTTTGCCTGAGGACGGTAATACGGTGCATACTGTGCGCTATCTTTCCTGTATAAAGCCCCAAAATGCGGAAGTGATACTTACGGAAAACGGCGTGGAAAGAATTGCCGAGGCAGAGGTTGACGGACAGTACCTTGTATTTGAGGTCAACGGCAGCAGCTTTGACATTTACGTTAAAAGGAAGGCTTCGCTTTGGCCTATTTACGCTGCTGCTGTTCTGGCTGCCGCTGCGGTAGTTATCATTATTATAATGATTAAGAGGAAAAAGAAAAGTTAATAACACAAAAATGGACTGCGTACCTTAACATACGGTGCGCAGTCCATTGTTATTCACGTTTTATCAGAACATATTATTTCTTATTTCCTTTGCCGCATAAGCGCCTTCAAGGGTCTGACCGGGAACATCGGGGTGAAGTCCGTCTCTGAGGTATTTGCCCGTGCCGCCTATGACCTCGAATTTTTCGCATATGCCGCTGTTATGGAAGCAGTCAACGACCTGCGCTCCCATTCCGCCTGCCACCTTAAGCATTACCGTGGAGATCTGCTTTTCAATCTTGGCATTATGCTCTGGAGTAGCCGTCTGGATAGGCGTAAGAACAAACACCCTTGCAAGAGGGTATTCCTCCATAATACGCTGAATACACCAGCGCATAGCTCCTGCTTCGGTGAAAAGGTCTATGTTTTCATTGCCGTCAAGCTGTTTGCCCGTAAGCGCTTTTTCAGCATCGCCAAGGCAGTTTATATCATCGTTTGTACCCATTGCAAAAGCAAAAACGTCGGGCACGGGCGCCTGTCCGCTCTTTACTTCGGAAATAAAGCGCTGGATATGTACAACTGCGCAGTTATTTGCACGTTTCTGAAGCTCGTTCAGGTCTTCCGTAGGCTCCCAGCCGTCGCTTATGCCTGCAAAATCGGGAGCGTTGTAATCCTGTGTGGTAACGCTTCCTGCAGCGCATTCAATAGTTCTCTTGTACCATACTGCGCTGCCCACCGCAACGTTGTGGTGTGTTGCCATGCCCAGGTTTTTGTAAACGTGCCAAGACCACTGTTCACCGGCTGTGATACTGTCTCCGTCCACGCCGAAATTAAGCTTTGAAAAGTTCATATTTATACCTTCTTCCGATAAATATCTGAATAATATTCCATTAGAAATATAGCATAATTTACAGCTTATGTCAAGCAAGAAAGTATATTTTAAACAAAAATGTACAGAAGACATTGATGTAGTGTTTGAAATGGGATTCACGATTTAAACTATAATAGTATCGCATAATTGCTGTCGTGCATATATATTTATAAAACTGTCTTATTTTTTAATTAATTTCGGTATTCATCCGCAAAATACCATAAAAACTCTTCAATACGCTCTATGGCTTCCTGCTCACGTTCGGGTTCTCTGTCACACATTTGGATAAGGAGCGATACCGGTGCCGCAAAGGACATAGAAAGCAATGCAGGATTGCCTTTTTTCATTATGCCATTATCCATCATTACCTGAAATATCTGCTGATACATTCTCTGTACGCTGTCAATGTTGTATTTTGTAGTAAGTAATGCGATTCGATGATTGCGGAACTGCTCCATAGTAAGCATTCTTCTTACTTTTTTTATCATAGGGTCATGCAGAGTAAAATCTATTTTTTTCAGCGATAATGTTATCAGTTCATTCATTGACGAGGGCGATTTTCCGGGGTTATTTACCGAGCCGACATTAGCTTCATAGTAGCTTTCTGCCTTTTCGATAAGAGAATCAAGAATATCCTCTTTGCTCTTGAAATGCTTATAAAGTGACGGACCCTTTATTCCCGCATTTTCTGCAATAAGGTCTACTCCCACGCCGTCATATCCTTTCTCAGAAAATAAAGTAAGTGCTGAATCCAGAATCCTGTCTTTAGTAGGTATTTTATCCATAATACATTTCCTCTCACGCAAGCTAACGCTCGTTTTCTTTTATATTATATCTTAATTAGCTTCCCTTGTCAAGAGTTATACTAATAACCATTTGTTCTATGGATAAAGACGGTGGATAGAATACGACCAATCAAGGAAAACGACCGCAGGCAGGCTGCCGCCTGTCAAGGGAGTTTGACGCAGAGTGGGCGTATTATAGTCGCCGTATTTTATCCATAGGTTAAATGGTTATTAGTATTAGACCAAAATATAAAACCATTATGTAATATTATCCT
>JALEJQ010000075.1 GCA_022769565.1 Oscillospiraceae bacterium | reverse complement strand
CGCTTTGCTCCTTACATTTTCCTGCGAGGGTGACTTTGTTGTGATATGTAAGAATAGGCGCAATTCACATAGTCGGTTCCACAAGTTTTGTGTTATGCAAAACATTTCTTGGTTCCGCTTTTTTATGTGAATTGCGCCTTTGGTTTTTTACTTTGCTTGTTTTGCTGTTACTTTGCGTTGCACTATAGTTTAAGAGTATTTCGCTCTCTGCGGAGAGCGACAAGGGGCTCCTCGCCCCTTGACCCTCGCCAAAGGGACTCGTCCCTTTGGAATCCCGTTACGCTTCGCAGCCGGATATTTTACTTTGTGTTTTATCCGTAAATTTTCTTTGCAATATCAACGGTTTCCTTTGCATCTTTTGCATAGAAATCCGCTCCGATGCTCTTTGCATATTCGGGAGTAAGAACTGCTCCGCCTACAACTATCTTGCAGTCAACGTTGTTTTCGTGCAGCAGCTTTACCGTCTTTTCCATTGAACCAAGGGTAGTTGTCATAAGCGCCGAAAGTCCAACCAGCTTCACCTTATGCTCGATTGCGGCGTCAACAACAGCCTGACATTCAACGTCCTTGCCAAGGTCAATTACCTCATAGCCGTAATTTTCAAGCAGCACCTTGACAATGTTCTTTCCAATGTCGTGAACGTCACCCTTTACGGTTGCAAGTACCACCTTTCCCTTTACAACGGGTGCGGAATCGTTCTTTGTCATATGTGTGCGTATCACATCAAAAGCCGCCTGCGCCGCACCTGCGGACATAATGAGCTGGGGCAGGAAAATGCGTCCCTTTTCAAAGTCCTCACCCGTTTTGTCAAGGGCAGGGATAAGGATATTGTCAACTATATCCATAGCGTCCGTTGTTTCCAAAAGCTCCTCGGTCAGCTTTCCGCTTTCCGCTTTAAGACCGTTTGCAACAGCGTGTTCAAGACCGCCGTTTCCGCTTTGTGGAGCCTTGGGGATAGGTGACGGCGGCGTTTTTTCTGCGCCGTATATTTTTATGAACTCCACCGAGTTAACGTCCGCTCCCGTCAGCAGGCGGTAGGCTCTTACTGCGCCTGTCATCGAGGCAACGTTAGGGTTCATTATGGGCAGGTCAAGTCCGTTTGAAAGGCACATCTGCAGGAAGTTGCAGTTTATAAGCTCACGGTTGGGCAGACCGAAGGAAATGTTCGAAACGCCCAGAACGGTTTTAAGTCCAAGCTCGGTTTTTACCCTGCGGACAGCCTCAACGGTCTTCATAACGTTCTCCTGCTCCGCCGAAGCGGTCAGCGTAAGGCAGTCAATGAAAATATCTTCTTTTCTTATGCCCTCTGCAAGCGCCCTGTTCATTATCTTTTCTGCAATTTCAAAGCGTTTTTCCACGGTTTTGGGGATACCTCCCTCGTCAAGGGTAAGTCCCACCACCGCAGCGCCGTATTTTTTCACTATAGGCAGTATTTTTTCAAGTGAGCCTTCTTCGCCGTTTACCGAATTGACGATAGGCTTGCCGTTGTACACCCTCAGCGCCGCTTCAAGCACCTCGGGAACTGTGGAATCTATCTGGAGAGGCAGACCCGTAACGCTCTGCAGCGCCTTTACCGTCCGCACCATCATTGCCTTTTCGTCAATTTCGGGCAGACCAACGTTAACGTCAAGTATTTCCGCACCTGCCTGCGCCTGTTCAATTGCCTGTCCGAGAATGTAGTCGATGTCGCCCTTTCTCAGCGCCTCCTTGAACAGCTTTTTGCCCGTAGGATTTATTCTTTCACCGATTATCCTGGGCTGGTCGATAACAACGGTATTTTCCGCAGAGCATACCGCAGCTGCATTCCGGGGAACGTTCTTTTCATACTTCATTCCGCCGAGTTTCGATACAAGCGCCTTTATATAATCGGGATTCGTGCCACAGCAGCCGCCTGTCAGCTTTATTCCGTACTTTACAAGACCTGCTGCGCTTTCCGCAAATTCTTCGGGTGTAACGTCATATTCGTTTGTAACGGGGTCGGGCAGTCCTGCATTCGGCTTTGCAACGATAGGAAGGCTTGTCCACTTGGAAAGCTCCTCGATAACGGGTGCAAACTCACGGGGACCGAGGGAGCAGTTCACGCCTATTGCGTCTGCGCCAAGACCCTCCAGCGTAAGAGCCATTGCGCTTACGGAGCAGCCCGTAAAGGTGCGGAGATTCTGCTCAAAGGTCATTGTACATATAACGGGCAGGTCGGAATTTTCCTTTGCCGCAAGGAGAGCCGCTTTCATTTCGTAAAGGTCGGTCATTGTTTCTATGACGATAACGTCCGCCTCGCTTCCTGCAAGGATCTCTTCCTTGAAATAGTCGTAGGCTTCTTCAAATTTAAGTGTTCCCGCAGGCTCAAGAAGCTGACCGATAGGACCAATGTCAAGAGCAACAAGTGCCTTGTCCCCAACAGCGTTCTTTGCAATGCTTACCGCAGCGGAAATAAGCTCATTGACCGTCTTTCCCGTTTCAGCCATTTTATAGGAGTTTGCTCCGAAGGTGTTGGCGTAAACTATCATAGAGCCTGCCTCGGCGTAAGCCTTATGCACTCCTGCGATTATTTCCGGGCGTTCAAGGTTCATAAGCTCCGGAACTTCGCCTGTTTTAAGACCGCTTTTCTGGAGCATTGTACCCATGCCGCCGTCAAGAAAAACAAATTCGTTATCGTTAAGAAGCTTGTAAAAGCGTTCCTTTTTATTCATAGCATCTGATCCCTTTCTTTCTGTAAGCGCAGCTTTCCCTTATTTTGCAGGCGGTGCAGCCCGACCGCTTTTTCTCAACGGGAGAAGCGGAAAGCCCGATTACTGCGGTAACGGATTTTTTCGGAGTAAGAATATTGTTTTCGTTGGCAAAAACTCCGATGGTGCGTCCTGCGTTGGTAACTTCAAGGAACTGCCGCTGCAGCTCTATGGGCAGGTCGCCGTAGCCTGCGGAAAAACGCCATGTCATAAACATTTGTGGGCAGCTTTTCCTTATTGCTTCCTCTGCTTTGTCGCAAACCTGCTCGATTGCACAGCCTGCCATAGCGTCGGTTATAACGGCGGAAGCCATATCCTCAACCTGCTCCCTGCGGATAAGAGTGTCAACGTCCGCACCTACGGTAGCGCAGAGCAACGCCGCCTTTTCACAGCCTGCAAGGTGTGCGCAGATGTCCTTTCCCGTCATTTCAAGAGTACAGCCGCTTAAAACTACCCTTTCGCCGCTGTTTTCGGCAATGTCAAAAATGCGGTAGGTATATCTTCCCTTTGCCGCAGCCGTCAGCTTTTTTTCGCATATATCCATGATCCGCAGCAGGTTTTCATCCGGTTCATCTCCCTTGAAGGCAAGATACCTCAGCGCCTCCCTGCGGTTTATGGACTCTATTTTTACGGTGTTCATTGTTTCTCCTTCTTTGAGTTCCAAAAGGGTCTGATGCACGTTGTTTAAATTAATAAATTACGGGCGGATAATATCCGCCCCTACATAAAACCTTGTGTTTTAACGAGGTGACCTTGTAGGGGCGGCTATCAG